>DASTVC010000354.1:0-6631 GCA_035759295.1 Longimicrobium sp.
CGCGTTATCGTACCGGGTCCACCACGCGCCCGGAGAACGATGAGCGGTCCCGACCCATCCGCATCCCACACCCTCTGCTTTGCCTTTCGCGGCAACGAGATCCTGATCGTCGACGAAGACGAGGGACGCGGGCGTGTGCCCTCCATCGACCGCATCGCGGTGGACGCGGACGCGCTGCTGGAGGTGGGTGAGCTGGGCGGGATGCGGTGCGTGGCGGTCGGCGTGGGCGCGGAGGTGCCGGCGCCGGCGGGGTGCGGATGGATGCCGCTGCGGGCGTCGTTCCGCGTGCTCTCCGCGGACGAGTTCCGCATGGCGGGGCGCGCCTCGGAGATCGTGGAGTGGGAGCGCGCACACCGCTTCTGCGGGCGGTGCGGCGGGCGCACGGAGGCGTGCGGCGAGCCGCTGGCCCGGCGGTGCACCGACTGTGGATCGCTCCACTTTCCGCGGCTCAGCCCCGCCGTGCTTGTGTCGGTCACGCGCGGCGACCGCATCCTCCTCGCGCGGTCCCCGCACTTTCCGCCGGGGATGTTCAGCACGCTGGCGGGCTTCGTGGACCCCGGCGAGTCGCTGGAAGAGACGGTAGCGCGCGAGGTGCGCGAAGAGGTGGGGATCGAGATCGCCAACGTGCGCTACTTCGGCAGCCAGCCGTGGCCCTTTCCCAGCTCGCTGATGGTCGCGTTCACCGCCGACCACGCGAGCGGCGAGCTGGCGCCGGACCGGGTGGAGATCGAGGAGGCGGCATGGTACGCGGTGGACGAAATCCCCATCGTGCCGCCGACCATCAGCCTGGCCCGCGCGCTCATCGACCACTTTGTCCACAAACACGGCGGTGACCCTTCGGCGCTGCGGAGCTCCACGTGAGCCGCGTGCCGCGCGAGTGCGCTTCGTGCATTGCGTTGCGCGGTGAGCGGCGGCGCGGGAGCAGGATTTTCGCAGAGGAGCGTTGGGTGACGGGAAGCACAATGAGCGCACAGGCGGCGGGGAGGCTGGGGCGTGGCTGATCGTCCCGCGCACCACGGACCGGACGGCAAGTACCGCATCCCCTGGCCGCTGGAGATCAGCGACCAGCGCTCCGGCGGCGGCGTGCTGCGCTGGCAGATGGAGCGGATGCGGTCGGATCTGCCGCCCAATCCACCGCCCTCCGCCTTTCCGCTCGCCACCAGCGACGTGGCGCGGCCCCGCGGCGCGGACAACGAGATCCGCATCACCTGGATTGGCCACGCCAGCTTCCTGCTGCAGATGGACGGCTGGAACGTGCTGACCGATCCGCACTTCGGGCCGCGCGCCTCGCCATTCCGCTTCATGGGGCCCAGGCGCTTCGTGCCGCCGGGCGTGGCGCTGGATGCGCTGCCGCCCATCGACGTCGTCCTCCTTTCGCACGACCACTACGACCACCTGGACGCGTGGAGCGTACGGCAGCTTTACCGGCGCTTCGGGGACCGGATCCGCTGGCTTGCGCCGCTGGGGCACGCGGCGTGGCTGCGCGCGCGTGGAATCCGGAACGTATCGGACCTGGACTGGTGGGGCTCGGCCCACCTGATGTCCGGCCGCGATACATACATCACGTCCATCGGCGGCAAGCCCGTACCTCGGCTTGCCAGGGGGGATGACCTGCTATGGGATGGGGCGGGCGCCCTCACGATTGCCTGCGCCCCCGCGCAGCACTGGACGCGGCGCAGGCTGACGGAATACAACGACCGGCTGTGGGGATCGTTCGCCATCCGCACGGCGGCGGGGCGAAGCGTCTACTTCGGGGGCGACAGCGGATACTTTCGCGGCTACGCGGAGATCGGGGAGCGGCTGGGGCCCTATGACGCGGTGCTGATGCCGATCGGCGCGTACGAGCCGCGCTGGTTCATGGCTCCCGCCCACATGAACCCGGAAGAAGCGGTGCGCGCCTACCGGGAGCTGGGCTCGCGCGGCGCCTTTGTCCCCATGCACTGGGGCACCTTTCGCCTGACGGATGAGGACCCGCTGGAGCCCCCCGTCCGCCTCCGCGCCGCCTGGGCCGACGCCGCCCTGCCGCCGGACGACCTGCACGTCCTTCGTCACGGCGAGACGCTCGTCATCAAGTAGATTCCAAACAGAAAGGCCTCGCACCGAAGCCGCGGAGCCAGCAGGAGAAACTCCGTTGACTCCGTTGACTCCGTGTGAGGCCTTCGTTTTCCCGCCTCCGCTCAGCGCGACGAGTCGGACGCCGCGCCGGACTGGACGGCGTTGGCGGGATTGGCCGAGCCGGGTGTGGCCCCCTGCGACGGCCCCATCGAACCGGCCGGCTCGCTGCCGGTGCCGGACGGAGCGGTGGGATTCACCGTCCCCGCGGGCGGCACCGTGCTGGGGATGTCCGTCCCCGCGGAGACGGAATCGGCGCGGGTGGCTTCCTGCGCGGATTCGTCGGGAGTGTTGTGCTCGCCGGAGCCGTCGCACGACGCCACGACCAGCGCGGCGGTGATGAACGCGGCGGAGAACAGACGCAGCCTGAGCATCGTCACAAAGCGGGAATCATGGGTTTCTGGCGCGGCATGGAACGGCGTGCGCATCCGCATCCACCGTACCACCTTTGTACAACCATGGGAATCGTTACCCGATCTGTCCCGAAACGCGCCCGAAGCACTTGCGGACCGGGCTGCAACCTTCCATCGTTCCAGGCCCGTACCCCCGCGCACCGCGTCCGCCGGATTTCGCGCAGAGCATCCTCCATCCACCGCGCCGCATTCCACCGCGGCCGCACCGCCCAGCCATGGCCAAGCACGTTCCGCTTACCGACCGCGAGCTGTTCGAGATCGAGTCCCTGGCCTGCGATGCCACCCCGGGTCCCTGGGAGCCGCAGGTGGTGCTCGACTACCTCACCGGCGAAAGCGCGCGCGTGGTTGTGCACGGCCAGGCCGAGGAGATGCGGTACGTGGTGGAGCGCGAGCACGAGATGGCCGAGGCGGACCAGGCGTACATCGCCGCCATGCACCCCGACGCCGCGCTGCGGCTGGTGCGCGAGATCCGGCGGCTGCGGCGGGTGGAAGAGCGGTACGAAACGCTGTGCGCGGTGCTGCAGCACCTGAACGCGTTCCTGGAGCGCCGCGGGCTGGTGGCGCAGGCCCAGCGTTTCGTGGAGGTGCGCGCGCAGCTGGAGCGCATTCACCCGGACGGGAGCGATGCGGCGGCGGAGGCCCCGGGCACCGCGGGCCGCCAGGCGGCGGCATCACTGGCCTGACCCCCGGGGGCGCCGAACGGCGCCCCTTTTTTTGCGATACACAACGTTTTCGCAGCCGGGTGGCGGCCCGGCGGAACCGAACGCGGCATGCAGACCATGGCAGCGCGACAGATCCGACTTCCGGACCGCTTCTACCTTTCGCGCATCGACGGCGACGGCCGCGAGGTGCACGACGTAATGCCGTGGGACGGCGCCGTGAGCTACGCCACCGACGGCGAGCGCGTGGGCATTCAGTACGCCGACGGCCGCGTGGTGTGGCTGGGCGACGCGGCGCCCGCCGGCGACGGCGCGCCGTCCGACATCGCCAGCTTTGCCGAGGACTTCGAGGGGGTGAACCTGGACGCGCTGGTCTCCGGCCTGCGCGCCTACGTGGACCGCCACCCCGTCCTCAAGTCCGTGTGGGCAGAGGACCTGCACCAGCTGGATTCCCTCCGCGGCCAGTCCCCCCACCCCGACGGCTCGGCTTCCTGACGCGGCGCCGATCGAATCGGAAAGAGGGGCGGCCCATCGCGGGCCGCCCCTCTTCGCTTTCCCCTAAACACCTGTCGCAAATCCGCACACTGTCGCGTTCCCGGACGGCAAAACGGGCCCGTCGATGGATGTCCCCGGGCGAAAAATCCAGCAGCCGCAACAAATTTCGATGGACACCCGGTGAGCACCGCGCTTGCCTTTGGTGGATGCCGAACTCATCCACACGAAGGAGCCGCCATGATCGCCACTTCCCGGATGTTCACCGCCAGCGCGCGCGAGCGGTGCACGGAGCCGCTCGGCGCCCGGACCCCTGCCGCGCAGGCTGCCCCGCGCCGGCTGGTGCGGCCGGACGAGCTGGTGGATGCCATCAACCAGATGCTTGCCGCGCGCCCGGAGTGCGACGGGCTGGAGTTCGCGGCTGGCGAGCTGGCCCCCGCCGCGCCGGATGCGGACGGCTGCAACTGGCGTCCGCACGGCCTGCGGCTGCGCGTGGCCCACGGCCCCAGCACCCGCGCCCTGGGCGCAGCGCGGCAGGTGGTCGAGCTCGCCCGCCTGCGCTACGACCTCGCCGACCTGGAGTAGCGCTCGCGGCGGTCAGAGCCTGTCATTCCGAGGCCCGATCGCTCCGCGGCCGGCATCCCGCGCAATTCCCCCGGGGCCGAGGAATCCACTTTCGGCCGGCAGAGGGCGGACGCGGCAGCCACGCGTGATCGCGCGGCGACGCAAGCGCCGGACAGAGCCGATGCCGTAAAGCGGGCCGGACGAGAGATCGTCCGGCCCGCTTCGTGTTCTCACGGAGGGCAGGGTGCCGCCGCGGAGGCTTCCTCTGGCACCATCGCGGCCGCGACTCTAGCGCGGGCTTCCGCGCCGGCGTTCGAGCAGTCCGACAGCAGATTTCTCGGCCCTGCAACCTGTCGAGCGAGGCCCTACTGCGGTGTCGGCGGGCCTCGAAATAACAGTTGCGCGTGTCCGAGGCGCAGTCAGATGATGATCTCGGTACGCGGTCTACCCTCCCCGTCCGCGCCGACGGCACTGGCGATGGCGCGGGCGATCCTGGCGCCGCCCTGCACCGACGGCTCGATGGGATTCGCGTAGTCCGCCGGTTCGTCGCACACCAGGCGCAGGTCGATTACCGGCAGCCCGGCGCGGACGGCGCGGCGCAGGATGGCGTCGTTGAAGACGGTGAGCGCCGTGGCCGCCAGCCGTTGCATGCGCGCATCGGGAAAGTTGCCCTCGTAGATGGTGCAGACCATAAGGGGCAGTCCGCACCCCGTCAGCTCGCGCAGCACGCCCTCGTAGCGCGCGGCAAAGGCGTCTCCCACGTCGGCCAGCATCCACAGCGCCTCGCCGGCGGACGACGCGGGCCGGTCCAGGATGTCGACGTTCATCAACGCATCGTTCCCCCCGATGCTCAGTACCAGGTGCGTGGCGTCGGCGGGGATGCGGCCGTACTGGATGCCCATGTCGTGCGTGGTCGCGCCGTCCATGGCGGCGAGCGTCGCCTGCCAGCCGGCGGGCAGCGCGCGCTGCAGGTGCGTGACCACGTCCGGCCCGCCCGCCACGTACGCCGCGTTGTCGAAGATGCTGTCACCCAGAAGAACCACGTGGGGCATGATGAGATCGGCGCGAGGAGGTTGGCTGAATTGCGAAAAGGATCCGGTGCAAGCGGTGGTCCGGAGACGGCGGCAAGCCTTTGACACGGCGGGCCGGCGCGCGGCGCGGTTGGACAGACGATTCGCCGCGGAGTTGACAAGCCACCCCTCGGCATGCGATTACTACCGCCCGTTCACTCCGTCCCCTTGTGCTCGGTTGTCCGGTGCCGGAATTCAGCGATTTCATCGTCTTCGCGGACGAAAGCGGCGACCACGGCCTCATCAGCATCGACCGTGATTATCCCGTGTTCGTGCTCGGCTTCTGCCTGTTCCGTAAAGCGGACTACGCCACGCGAGCCGTACCCGACGTCCTGCGCTTCAAGTTCAAGCACTTCGGGCACGACCAGGTGATCCTGCACGAGCTCGACATCCGCAGGTCGCGCGGCGCGTTCTCGATCCTTCAGAACGCCGAGCGCCGGGGCCCGTTCTACGACGACCTGAACGCGCTCATGGCCAACGCGCCGATGACGATCATCGCCAGCGTGATCGACAAGGAGAAGCACCGGGCGCGGTACCAGGTGCCTACGAATCCCTACCACATCAGCATGGGCTTCGGCCTGGAACGGCTCTATCGGGAGTTGACCGGGCTCGGCTGCCGGAGAGGGACCACGTACGTCCTGTTCGAGCGCCGGGGCCCCAAGGAGGACGCGGAGGTGGAAGCCGAGTTTCACCGCATCTGCGAGGGTCACAATCCGCTCGGAAAGCGGCTGCCGTTCGAGATCGTGATGGCGGGCAAGACCTGCAATTCTTCGGGATTGCAGCTGGCGGACCTGATCGCGCGGCCCATCGGGCGAAAGGTGATCAAGCCCGACCAGGAAAACCGCGCCTATGACATTCTGGAAACCAAGTTCCGGCGCAACCCGGCGACTGGATCGATCAAGGGATGGGGCCTGAAGGTCTTTCCGGAATAGCACAAAAGCGAAAGGCCCCGGCAAGTTGCCGAGGCCTGACGCCGACCGAGCATTCCCAGTCCATTTGTACGGGGAAGATACACGCGCTCGAGCAGGCTGTCAAGAGGATGTTCGCCGTCTGTTCGGGTGAAGTTGCAGCCTTCCCCCCGGGCGGGTAAACCCGCGGCTGGGAAAGCGAGAAGCCCCGCAAACTGCGCGGGGCTTGCGAGCGGATACCTCATTGCGTCTCCGGCGCGCCACCGTGTCGGCTACAGTCCGCGCAGGCGGACTTCGTGCCGTTCCAGCCGCGGTTTCAACCGCCGAATCCGGACCCGCCGCGCCTACCCTCCCGCACTCCCGCACTCCCGCACTCCCGCACTCCCGCACTCCCGCACTCCCGCACTCCCGCA
>DASTVC010000355.1:0-2542 GCA_035759295.1 Longimicrobium sp.
ACCCTTCCGCCGTCCCCCTCCGCCGCCGCCACGGCCGCCGCGCGATCCGCCCTCGTCGCCCCCGCGCCCTCCGCCATGCCGGCCGCCGCCCTTGCGCTGGCCGCTGCGGCGCCCGCGACCGCCTTCGCCGCGGGGGCGGCCGCCGCGGCCACCGCCTTCCTCCGCATCGCGGGCGCGGTTGCGGGTGACGGACGAGGTGTCGCGCACCAGCACGCGCGCTTCGTCCAGCGTGGCGGCGCGGATCGCCTCGTGCTTGCCGCGCGTCACCGTCCAGTGCAGCGGGCGGTCGAACTCCGGCAGATCCGCCTCATCCACCTGGTTGAGCGTCTTGGCGGGGATGCGGGCGCGCACCACGGCGGTTCCATCATCCCCCAGCACGTAATCCAGCGGATACGAGCGCTCGTCGATCCAGATGTGGTCGGGGAGCGCCATCCACCGCGCCCGCTCCTCCGCCGGCACCAGCGAATCCGGATCCAGGCGCAGCGGCGTCTCCAGGAACTCGGCGTAGCTGTTCACCCCCGCAAGCCGCGCCATCAGGTGGTCCGTCAGCACGCTCTCGTTCACCGCCGCCGTCGTGCCCGCGCTGCGGCGGAAGACCTCGCGCAGCTCGCGCAGCGTCTCGCGGACGACGGGGATGTCGGGGTGGTACGCCTGGCCACTGGCGACGGCGGCGGCCAGCGCGCGGCGGGCCTGCTCCTCCATCCCCTCCGGAAAGCGGGCGATCCCCTCGTCGTCGCTCTCCAGGACGAAGCCGTGGAACTCCTTGGCGCGGCGCAGGCGCAGCGGCGCGCGGCGGTGCGAGGCATCGTACACGATCTCCGCCTCGCCCGGCCGCGCGAACTCCCACACCATGTCGTTGGGGATGTTGCTGCCGCTGATGGAGCCGCGCGCGCGCCCCATCTTGTCCGCGAAGTAGACGATCTCGCCCGCCACCGCGCCGTACGAGCGGCACATGCTGGTCTTGGAGACGTTCACCTCCTCGCCCCAGCTGGTCTCCTCGTCGATCACCAGGTCGAACGGCATCACCCGGGCGACGAGGGCGCGCCACTCGCGGTCCAGCCTGGTGTTGATCTTCGGCAGCATCCGCGGCAGCTCCAGCCCCAGCCCGCGGTAGATGGAGGCGATGGCAAGCGCGGCGTCCTCGATCGACCGCATCATCACCCCCCGCTCCTCGCACCACTTTTCCAGCGCCTCGGCGTCGAACACGTGGCGCGGCAGGCCGTACACGCTGCCCAGCGAGCCCGTGGCCGCCAGCGCGTCCTGGTAGATGGAGTACGCCGTCAGGTGGTCGCTGCCGTCGACGACGTACTGGCCGATGTCGTTGTCCTGCTGGCGCAGCATGCGGTGCAGCGACTCGATGGAAGCGCTGACGGCCACGATGGGCACCAAGTGCTGGTCGCTCTGCACCAGCAGCTCGCCCCAGGCGCGGTCGACGGGGAGCACCTCCACCTCGCGGCCGTAGCGCGTGAGCCGGCCGTTCTCGATCAGCCCGCGCGTCGTCAGCAGCTCCACGGAGCGGCGGTAGGCGATGCGGTCCAGCGGCACCGGCAGGTCCAGTTCGTCCGCGCGGACGCCCATGTCGGCGCAGGTCATCGCCACGCGCTCGGGGTCGCCGGCCAGCTGAAAGTGCGGCTCGGTGGGGCGCAGGTTCTCGAACACGATGTCGCGCTCGGAGAGGATCCACACCTCGCCGGCCTCCACGCGGCCGTGGACGCGCCCCGCCATCTGCAGGATCTCGTTGGCGCCCAGCGGCATGCGCGTGAGGACGCTCTTGCCCTTCTTGACCAGGGTGGTGAACTGCGCGTCCTCGATCACCACCGTGTCCAGCCCGCGGATGTTCAGCGCGCTCTGCCCCGCGGCCGTCATCGACAGCACGAACGGGTGCGTGGCGCCGTCGTCCTCGAGGAACGGGCGCAGCTTGGCCACCGGCTCGCCGCCGTGGTAGAACTCCGTCAGCACGCCCTTGTACCGCTCCGTCACCACCTTGGCCACCTGCTCCGTCCCCGCCCGCGTGGGGACGAAGACGGCCACGCCGCGCTTTTCCTTCTGCACGTGCCGCATGAAGCGGTCGCCCAGGAAGCTGACGGGGTCGCTGGTGTTGGATACGCGCACCTCCGCCGCCTTTTCGGGATCGAAGGCGGAGGATTCGATGACGGCGGCGCTGTCCAGGTACTCGGAGTAAAAGCGGGGATCGACGGTGGCGCTGAGCCAGATGAAGCGGCACCCGGCGCGCTTGGCCAGCGCCAGGCACAGCTCCAGCTCCGCGCTGGTCTGGTGGATCTCGTCGACGATCACCACGTCCGACGCGTCGATCATGTCGTCCTGCAGCCACCGCCGCGCGATGCCGGTGGTGACGATGACGACGTTCCACGTTGGCGTCTCCGGCGTGGCCTCACGCTCGCGGTTCACGACGCCCACGCGCAGCTCCGGCCCCACGATCTCCTGCGCGATGGGGCGGATCGCCAGCGTCTTGCCGGTGCCCGTGCCGGCCATGATGCCGAAGCCCTTGCCGCTGCGGGCCAGCTCGCGGATCTCCTCGCCG
>DASTVC010000356.1:0-11987 GCA_035759295.1 Longimicrobium sp.
ATGCACCGCGTGGTCCACGGTGGGCTTGCGGTCGGCCAGTAGCACGCTGACGCCGGCCTCGCCCAGCCGGCGGGCGCACTCCAGCCCCGCCAGCCCCGCGCCCACCACCAGCACGTCCACGCGCGCGCTCATGGACACACCTCCGATCCAACCGGAACGCCGCCCACCGATCTGGGCTGGGTCTTCGACAGGACACGAACGGCGAGGTGCATGTTCAGATTCTCAGGGGCAGCGTGAAGATGAAGCAAAAAGGTTTCATCCATACGAAGTACTTTATATTACAAAGTTAGCGCACGCAAGTGGTCGCTCCTCCCCTGCCCCACGCCGAAATAGAATGCGCCTCACCAAAGCAGCCGCAGATACCCCTCCCCCGCAGTTTGGGGGAGGGGTCGCCGCGAGCCGCGAGGAACGAGCGGCGAAGACGGCGGGGGGAGAGGGCCCCCTGTCGCTGACGGGGGCGCGCACCAGGCCCCGTCTCTCAGCGTGGTCCAGTGCGGTACTCGTTCAGAAAATCAACAATCTTTTCCGGGCCCCGGATCAGTTCTGCCCGGACTGCTCGCGCTGCAGGCGGGCCTGGAGCTGTTCCAGGCTTCGTGCCGCGTACTGCCTGCACGCCTCGGGATCGATCAGGCCTTCCGGCGCGGAGGCGGCGCGCTCCCAGAAGTTCGACGCACCCGGGTGCGGCGTAACCAGGATGTCACACGGAACCCGCTCCAGCACCTGGAAGCCGCGCCGGAAATCGGCCACGGCGCCCGGGTACTGCGGGCTGGCGCCGAACCGAAAGCCCTCCCGGGAGATGGGCGTCTGGCTGTCCGCGTAGACGAAATCCAGACACCGCTCCCCCTCGCACGATCTCCACGTCCAGGTGGTGCCGCCCGGCGTGTGGCCGGCGGTGATGTACGGAGTGAGCGACAGGCTGCCGACCGTCATCGGCCTGCCCTCCTCGATGAGGATTACGTTCGATACGGGCGGCGTCGCGTGGAGATCGCCGTACTGCGGGTCGTTGGGGGCCGCCGCGCCGCTCCGGATCGCGCCGGCGCTGGCCGCGCTCGCCGCGACGGGGGCTCCGGTGGCGCGCTGCAGGGCGGCGAAGCCCCCGGAGTGGTCGTAGTGCGCGTGGGAGTTCAGGATGAGCTTGACGTCCGCCGGATCGAACCCGAGCGCACGGATGTTCGCCAGAATCAGCGGGGCCGAGTTCGGCAGCGCACCGTCGATCAGAACGTGCCCCTCCGCGGACGCAATGAGGATGGACGTGAGTCCTTCGGTCCCCACGTAGTACGTATTGCCGTACAGGTGGACCGGCCGGTGAGGCACGTTCCAGCCTGCGCAGCTGGGGCATTCCTCCACGGTGTACGGACGCGTCAGCGGGTCATCCTGCGCCCGCGCGGACCGGGACGACACACAGGCCGCGACCAGCAGGAGAAAAACGCGCTTCCACTCCGTCGTCATTCAACCCTCCGTTGGAATTTCATGGGACGCAGCCGAGCTCGCCGCGTTCAGTTCAACTCCGCGCAACGGAGCGCCAGCACGACGGCGCCGTTGCCAAAGCCGCGCTCGTCGCGTGGGACGAAAAGCCGTCGCGCACCGCAATCTGTCATTTCGAAGGAGGCGCCGCATGGAGTGGTCCGCCACTCCACGCTTGGCGCCGACCGAAGGATCTCGCCGGCATGACCGAGGGGCCGGCCTCGACACTCGACGGCTGGCCCCGCAGTGGCGGAGAGGAGATCCTTCGGTCGCGCACAAGCGATTGCGAACGTTCAAGTTCCGTGGGGCGCTCCCTCAGGAAGTCAACACTCTGAGTGGGGGTGTTCAGCAGCACCCTCTGAGCCCTGCCACCACGGGGCTGGCCACGCGGCGCCCGGTGGTGCCGGAGCCACACGCTCACGCCGCCGCCTGCTTTCCCACGACGGCGCCGATCCAGATGGGGAGATACGGCGAGGTGCACCCTTTCGAGACCTTGTAATCCCGGTAGAGGGCCAGCCTTTCCCCCAGCGCGATGCAGCGGCCGCGCAGCCGTTCGTCGGAGATGCCGATCTGCGCCGCGCACCAGTTCATGTTCCACTGCACCTTCTCGTTCGCCGTGGGCAGCGCCTGCTCGATGTGCTGCAGCAGCTGCTCGTTGAGCGCGTGGTTCTCCAAGCGGACGGAGCGGGCCTGCACCGACCAGAACGTCCGCTGCCTGAGGGTCGAGGGATCGTCACGCCACATTGCCGTCTGGTTCCTGAGCGCGGCCTTCTTCATGATCACGTTCGCGATCAGCCAGTCCAGCAGCTGCGACTGCTCCCTTCCCTCGACGGCTTCCAGGTCCGTGATCATCCGCTCCATCCAGGGAACGTCGACCGCCTTGAGGTCCAGGATGAGCAGGGACAGCATCCGGGCGCTGAAACCGCCGTTCTTCCACAGGTGAGCCGCCAGCTCCGCGTTCTTCCCCTGCGCCCTGGCGATCGCCCGGATCTCCGTGTTGTTGGGCCGGGTGCTGTCGAGCCGCTCCAGAAGGGCCTGCGCCTCGGTTGCGGAGCTCATCGGGTTGTCCTTTCGTGCTCGGGGTGGCGATTCGGGGATCGAGCGGTCACGCTCCGAAGGTAGGGCGCACCCTCGGCCGCGGACAGGCCCGGGCGGTAGCAGGGTACCAAGGAGCCGGCCGGGTCATACGTTTTCGAAAATTCGCTTCCAATCGCAGACGGGCGGACAATCCCGCGCACAGCCACAAAGGCGCCCATTTTACGTCTTCATTGACAAAGGGAAAGATGCTGATACATACTGCTACCGAGGGATGATTTTCCATAATTCGCAGGGAGCGGGAATCATGGCAGACCACGTCATCGTCGGCGCGGGCGCGTCCGGGCTCTACACCGCGTACCGGCTGCTGAAGGACGGCGCCCTGGCCCCGGGCGACACGGTAAAGGTGTTCGAGTGGAGCCACCGCCCGGGCGGACGCATCTACACCTACACCTTTCCCGAAGACGTCGGCGGCGACGGCCTGTACTGCGAGTTCGGCGGCATGCGCTTCGCCACCGATCCGCACTTTCCGCAATCGACCGCCGAGGGCCACCGTATCGTCCAGAGCCTGATCATCGACCTGGGGCTCGCCGGGCTGGTGGTGCCGTTCGGCAAGTCGGACAACCGGCTGTACTACCTGCGCGGCCTGAACATCTTCGAGAACGACCTCACCCTCCGGAAGCTCAAGAAGCTCCCGTACCGCTTCAACTCCGAGTTCCTGAAGTTCCTCAAGACCAACAAGGTAAAAGAGCCGTACACGGCCGATACCATCATCGGCGCCATCGCCGGCGTCTTTGCCCCGGGGCTGGGCGACGCCAATGAAGACCGGGCCGCCTGGTGCGACTACTTCGCCAACGGCACCGTCCCGCCGGCCGGCGCCACGACCGCCTTTCCCGCCGGCACGCCCGCGCGCGACATCGGCTACTGGAACCTGCTCTACGACCAGCTGGGGGACGAAGGCTACGACTACGCGGCCGACGGCAACGGCTACTCGTCCAACGTCATCGACTGGAGCGCGGCCGACGCGTTCGAGAACAACAACGACGTGGGCTCCACCACCAGCTTCATGCGCCTGGACGGCGGCTACAGCATCCTTTTCGAGGCGCTGGCCGACGCCATCGGCGAGCTGGCCAAGGCGTATCCGGGCTCGGGGATCTTCTACGGCCAGCAGCTGACCTCCCTCAGCGAGTCCGGCAGCGACAGCGCCACCACCTGCACCTTCGTCGACCATTCGGGATCGCAGGGGAGCTACACCGTATCCGCCGACCGGCTGTTCCTGGCCATGCCCCGCCGGGCGCTGGAGCTGGTGGCGGAGGGGTGCCCGGGAGACTACCTGCTGAACGACGACCGGGTGCGGTACTACCTGGAATCTTCCATCAACCAGCCCGCCATCAAGATCGTGATGGTGTGGGACACGGCGTGGTGGACGGACCCGAAGATCTGCAAACACACGCCGCAGCTGGAGTGGCCCAGCGGGGGTCCCACGCCGCCCGTGGCGCAGTGGGTGGGCGGGCCCACGATCACCGACCTGCCGCTGCGCATGGTGGACTACTTCGCCAACAACGTCCCCGGCGGGCCCGGCGCCGACGGCGGTCCGTACGTGCTGCTGGCGAGCTACGACGACATGACCTTCTCCAGCTTCTGGCGCGTGCTGGAGACGATCGGCGACTACAAGGAGACTCCCTCCAGCATCCGGCAGCCCATGCACGGCCCCACGCGCGTGCCCGACGACTCGCCGCTGGCCCACCTGCTGGTAAAGCAGCTGGCGGAGACGCACGGCGCCAGGGTAGAGGACGTGCCGGCGCCGCGCGCGGTGTACTTCCAGGACTGGGGCCAGGACCCCTTCGGCGCCGGCTACCACGGCTGGGCGGCCCACTACAACATCTGCGACGTGATGGACCGCGTCCGCGCGCCGTACCAGCGCATCCTGGACGACCCGTCGCGCCAGACGTACGTGATCGGCTCGTGCTACTCGTTCGACCAGGGGTGGGTTGAAGGCGCCCTGTGCGTCGCCGAGTCGGTGCTGCGGGAGTTCGTGGGGCTCGCGCCGCTCAACCCCGATCTGGCGGATTACACGCTGGTCTGCCACGCGAACCCCGAGGGATCCCCGTCCTCAAAATCCTCCAAGGCGTCCAGGTTGTCCAAGCTGCGCAAGTCGTTGAAGGCCCCGAAGCGTTCCAAGGCGTCCAGGGCCCGCAACTCCCCCCGATAATCCGGATCACTCCCACTCTTCACATGATCGGGACACCACAATGAGCGATCCCACGGTCACCTACCGCATTCACCCCGCGATCGGCTTTCCCCGCGTGGGCAACGCGCCCGACGCCTACTACCTGGAGCCGACGGCGGTGGGTGGGCTGCCGACGGAGGCGCACGGTCCCGAACGGCCCGTCACGGAGTTCAAGGAGAGCGGGCAGGTAAAGCGGCAGGCCGCGCGGTTCCGCATCTACCGCTACGAGGAGGGCCAGCCCCCGGTGGAGGTAAGCCCCGGCAACGGCCTGAGCTCGGTGCAGTGGACCGTGCACATCGCCAACAAGAAGGCCTGCTGGTACAACTTCCAGGAGCTGCAGGGCGACGTGATGCTGGGGCCGGACAACACGTACGAAAAGCAGGGGGTGCCGCTGCGCAACCCGACGGTGACAAAGGAGGGCGAGCGGAAGAAGCTGATCATCGACCCCGGCCCGCGGACGCTCACCGCCCCGGGCGGCTGGGTGGAGCTGAACGCCGCCACGGCGGGCGACTACAAGCACGTGTCCTTTCCCAGCCCGGACCTTCAGCCGTACGGGGTGACCACGCTGGGCCGGGTGCGGATGACGGAGCGCGGCGAGCTGCTGGTGCTGGGCGGGTACGGCAACGCCGGCGGGCCCGCGAGCAACCCCATCACCACCTTTGGCGGGGCGGACGGATGGTACGACGACGTGGGCGACGGCCCCGTGGTCGCCCAGATCACCACGGACACCGGCGACACGCTCACGCTCCATGCGTGGGTGGTGTCCGGCGCCCCCAAGCTGGCGCCGGAGCTGGTGAACGTCACGTCGCTCGCCGACACCTTCATCGACGTCGGCGTGCGCCAGATGGGCCTGTGCCCCGCGCTCTACCGCCGCCCCGAGCACGACCCCGTCCAGGGGCACGACCAGCCCCTGCGGTACAACCACGACAACCACGAAGGCTATCAGCGGGACTACATCGCCTGCTGGGAGCGCGACATCCTGCCCATCTTCCGGTCGATGAAGGAGTACCGGTGGGTGGCCAACGTCGACGCGATGGTCAGCGTGGCCACGCCGCCGTTCGACCTTTCAGACCTGAGCGACGAGAACCGGGAAAACCGGCGGGCCGTGTTCCGGACGTTCAGGCGGCCCGAGAAGGGGAACCAGGGGATCCAACAGCCCGAGCTCTCCAGCCAGCACCAGCAGCTGTTCGGCGACAACGGGTTCCCGCTCATGCCGCTCAACTCCGGCGACAACTCGATCTCCAATACCCTGATCGAGAAGTTCATGGCCATCACCCCCACCCAGTACTGGCTGCTGCACCAGTGGGCGGAGGGCAAGTGCGTGTCCCGCCGGCAGGATCCGTATGCGGGCGACGACTGGCTGTGGTGGGCCAGCCCCATGGACATCGCCACCGCCGGCAACGCGGTGGGCGAGCCCATGGCGCCGGGAATCGAGGTCACCTGGACCATGCGCAACCCCGACGTGGTGACCCCGGGCGACCCGTTCCGCATCAAGCTGCAGGACGAGGACTTTACGCGGGACGGGCTGAGCCCCTCCCGCGACGAGACGCTGGCCGGGGACGGCTGCCAGCCGGGCGACCTTACCAAGCGCATGGCGATCCCCTGGCAGGCCGATTTCTTCGACTGCTCGGTGCAGGACGTGAACTTCACCACGCCCGCCACCAACAAGACGATCAGCAACCTTTCCCGCATTCCGCTGGCGCCCACCTTCTATTCCTACTGGTGGCCGCCGCAGAGCCCCTTCAACGTCTACAGC
Source organism: Longimicrobium sp. (assembly GCA_035759295.1). Taxonomy (GTDB): domain Bacteria; phylum Gemmatimonadota; class Gemmatimonadetes; order Longimicrobiales; family Longimicrobiaceae; genus Longimicrobium. Next base: position 6,486 of record DASTVC010000356.1, read on the forward strand.
GGGGCCGACACGGCCAGCGAGCAGCTGCTGGACGCCAACGCGTTCCTGGGCAACAGCAACCTGGGGCAGGTGCTGGGGCAGAACGTGCTGTACCACCGCGGCCTGAACAGCTTCATGGACTCGGTGGTGGGGTGGAAGTACCTGGGATTCATCCTGAACCGCACCACGGGGCCGCTGCGGGACGTCTTTCCGTTCTTCGTGGAGCGGGAGCGCAGCTACGAGGCGTTCGCCTCGGGGTACCAGGGACTTACGTCGGACGGCCAGCTGCTGACGACGCAGCCCACCACCATCACGTCGGCGCTCGACGTGAACAGCACCAGCCAGAACGTCTTTCCCCTGCAGTGGCTGATCGGCAACTGACCGGGCGCGGGTGAGCATGGAAGCCACGGTCGCAGTCGTGGGCGCGGGGCCGGCCGGGTGCGCCGCCGCGCTCACGCTGCGGCGCTACCTGCCGGAGATGCCGGTGGTGCTGGTCTCCGCCCCCGCCGGCGGCGGCCCGGCCGCGGGGGAGACCCTGTCGCCCGGGGTTCTGCCGCTGCTGGACTACCTGGGGCTCCGGAAGGAGTTCCTGGACGCGGGCCACCTGCCGGCGGGCGGGACGGCGTCCGCTTGGGGATCATCCCGGGTGGCCGAGCGCAGCTACCTCTTCACGGGTCGCGGGACGGGGTGGCACCTGGACCGGGCCCGGTTCGACGTGTGGCTGCTGGCGCAGGCGCAGGCCGCCGGGGCCTGCGTCGTCCACGGCCGCGCGCTGCTGCAGGGGGCCATCCGGTCGGAATCGGGGTGGCTGCTGGAGATCGAAGGCGTGGGGACCATCGCGGCCCGCGCGGTGGTCGACGCCACGGGGCGATCGGCCCAGCTCGCACGCCGGAAGGGCCAGCGCCCCCGGCGCGACGATGCGCTGGTCGCGGACATCCGCTGGTTCGTGGATGATGTGCCCCGGCCGGCTGCGGAGGGCGCGCTGGTGGAGTCGGTGCCGGATGGATGGTGGTACACGGCGTCGCTCCCCGGGGGGCGCGCCGTGGCCATGTTCATGACCGACGCCGACCTCCTCAGGCAGTCGTCGTGGGATGCGCGGCTGGAGGATGCCCCGGCGACGATGCGCCGCGTGGAGCGCTGGCGCCCTGCCGGCGAGACGGCGGTGCGGGCGGCGAATTCGCAGATCACCCCAGTGGTGGCGGGCGGCGGCTGGGTGGCGGCCGGAGACGCGGCGGCGGCGTTCGACCCGGTCTCGGCGCTCGGGATCGGCTTTTCGCTGCGCTCCGGGATGGAAGCCGCGCGGGTCGCCGCGGCCGCCGCCGAGGGCGATGATGAGGGACCCGCCGCGGCCTACACCGCATCGGTCGCCCGCATCTACGCGGACTACCGGTCGCGCCACCGCGCCATCTACCTGCAGGAGCGCCGCTGGCCGGAAGCGCCGTTCTGGGCCCGGCGGGCCGGGATCGCGCCCCCGCTGCATCGAGCGGCCCAGGCGACCCCCTGAAGCGCCAGAGTATTCCGCAGTCTTCTCCCGAATCCGCGGAAACACTGTGTACGGACGATCGGTGTCATTCTGAGGAAGGCGCCGCGCGCAACCGTCCATCACGCTCCGAGCCATGGCGCCGACCGAAGAATCTTTTTCGGAAACGGGCGGGGTCTCGCGCCAGACCCGGCGTGGCCGACAGGACCGTGCGCCCATCCGGCAGATTCTTCGGTCGGCGCACGGGCATCGGGGCGTCTCGAAAGAACCGGGGTGCGCCTCTCTCAGAATGACACCGTCTGCCGGGTTCCGATCGACAGTCTCTTCCCGGACTTGGACCTGACGGATCAGCGATAATCCCAGTTCACCACGGCGAAGGACGCCAGCGTGATCCGCTGGTCTCCGAAGAGCAGGGCCGTGTGCAGCCACTCCGCCTGCGCCGCGCCCAGCTCCGCCTTCGCCGTCGGCGCGCCGCGTTTGGTCTGCAGAAAGGCGAAGTCGTCGCCGCGCCAGGCGAACACGTCCCAGCACCCGGCGTAGCGCTTCTTGGCCCGCCGCGCGACTCCGGCCAGCACCACCCGCGGATCCTCGTCTTCGATCACGCGGTTGCGCTGCTCGGCGCGGGGCACGTCGTCCCAGCGGGTAAGGTACTTCCACACCTCGCCCTTGGCGCTCCAGGTGTTCACCCACCGCCCGCTCCACCCGTCGCGCTCCAGCAGCCGCAGCACCGCCAGCTCGGCGAACGTGTGTTCCCCATCCAGCTCCACCATCCCCGCCGCCTTCTTGCCGAAGTCGTCGGCGAACGGGGGCCCCTCCCAGCGCGGAAGGCGCAGGTACACGCCCGCGACGTCATGGATCATCCGGCCGCTGGGCATGTGGACGGGGACCTTGAGCGGCACCCGGTAGTCGCTGCGTTCTACGTACGGCAGCAGTGCCTGCATCCAGGCGGGGGTTGGAGCCTCTGACATGACCTGGGGTCCGGGGGTGCGGGAAGGGAGTGGGTGCTGCGAGGGGCGCAATCTGCATTCTCTGGTCAGGCAGCGGAAGGCACGCCGGGGCTCCGCGGCGATGGATCAGAGACCGGGGATCGTCAGCTCGACCGGTTGCGACGCGTGCACGTCCACCCAGCCATCGTGCGAGACCGCGACCCGGAGCGGAAGCACGCGGCCGTCGCGCGCCGGAAGCACCACGGCGTCCCAGCCTTGCTCCAGGACCTGAAGCAGCAGTTCCGAGAACTCGCCGGCGTCGGCCGGCGTGACGAGATGGCCGGGCGCGACGTCGATGGAGAGCCGCTGACCATGCCGTGCGCGCAGCGCGTAGTAGCGCGGCCAGTCCTCCGAGGAAGGCCACACACCCCATCCGGTAATCCACAGCAAACACTCCGTCCAGCCGCCGAGCGCGTCCATGATCGCCGCCGCGACGGCCGGCTCGTGACCAGAGCGGCCGCGCGGAGCAAAGACGAGCCGCGAGTGATGCAGCAGCGCGGGATCATCGCGCAGCCGCGGCGCAGCGTCGTCTGGATCATCCAGCTCCGCATCGTGCGTACGGCACCACTCCCAGATGAACGGATATTCGAGGATCTGCATGGGCGGGGCTGATGAACCGGCTTGGCATCGTCTCCCGAAGCCGCTGGACCATGAGCTGGAGGGACCGGGATTTCCGCTCCGCGTCCCGACACGGGGGTCTGCCGCGGCGAGCGACGCAATCTGCTTCCCTGGGGCAAACCACGGAAGGCGCTCTCGGCGTTTCACCTTCCCTCTCGACATTGTCACGTGTTCACAGTAGATCAGCGGGGGGACGACTCCGTCGGAGAAATCCACGCGCATGGCCAGCGCCGAATCACGCATACCCTTTAACGGAGGCATCCGGATGCCATCGATCGTCAGACTCGTCTGGGCCGGTGTCGCGGCGGCCGCCATGCTGGCCGTGGATGCGGTGGCGCAGACGCCTCCGCGCCAGGAGACGCTCGACACCGTGCGCTCCGTCGTGACGTCGCGGGAAAAGGCGTACACGGACAGCACGCGGGCGCAGGCCCTGGCACTGCTCGATTCCATCGGCGTTCGATCGGACGCGCTCTCCGACCTTGCCTTCGAGCTGCAGCTCTCGCGCGTGGTCGCGCTGGCGGACAACGGACATTCCCTCCTGAGCCCCAGGTCCCGGATCGGCCGGTCCAACCGGGTGGGGCTGCGCCTGCTGCCGCTGTCCGACGGGCTGCTGGTCGCCCGGGCCGTGGACGATCTCGCGGACCTGCTCGGCGCCTCCCTGGTCTCGATCGGCGACCTGCCGGTGGAGCGGCTCCTCGCGGAGAACCGTGCGCTGTTCGGCGGAACGGCCGCGTGGCGCGACGGGTTTGCCCCGTACCTGCTGGAGAGCCCGGAGCAACTGCACGCGCTGGGGCTCGCCGCCTCGCCGGCCGAGGCCGTGTACCGCTTCCGGCTCCCCGACGGCACGGTGGTGAGCCGCACCCTTCGCGGCGACACGGTGGGGCGGGAGGTGGCCCGCAGCGTGGACCGGGCCTTCCTGGCGGACGAGGGCCACGCCGGGTGGCGGACGCTGTTGACGAATGCGCCCTGGGCGCTGCGGGAGCCAGCGGTGGCATTCCGCCGGTCCACGGCGTGGGAGCCGGGGGTGTTCGTGTTCCAGATGCGGCAGAACTACGATGCGCCGGGGCAGGCCATGGCCGCGGTCCTCGATTCCGTACGCGCGGAGATCGCGGCGGCGCACCCGCGGCACCTGGTGCTGGACATGCGCTTCAACGGCGGCGGCGACCTGAACCTCACCCGGCGGTTCATGCAGGAGCTGCCTGGCCTGGTGCCGGGGCGGATCTTCGTGCTGACTTCGCCGATGACCTTCTCGGCCGGCATTTCCAGCGTCGGCTATCTCACCCAGGCCGCGCCCGACCGGGTGACGATCGTCGGAGAGCCCGTCGGAGACCGGCTGGTGTTCTTTGCCGAGGCCCGGGTGCAGGCCCTTCCCGGCACCGACACCGGGATTCTCTTTTCGCGGGAGCGGCACGACTACCAGGGGGGATGCGCGACGTTCACGGACTGCCACGGTCCGGTGCGGCGCAATCCCATCCGGGTCCCCACCCTGGACCCGCGGGTGCCGGCGCCGTGGACCCTCGCCGCGTACCGCGAGGGCCGCGATCCCGCGATGGAAGCCGTCCACGCGCTGCTGGAGCGCGAGGGGCCGATGTGATTCGCGAAATCGCCCGATGGCGGGCCGCTGTACGCGCCTGACGCACGAACGGAGGAGGCCGGGGCAGATGTCCCGGCCCCGGTCATGACCTCGATGCGACAGGCGCCGGCAGCAGGCGCGGGTCAGGACGCCGCCGCGCGCTCTTATTCGCCGGGCGCGGAGAGCGCACTGATGGTGATGTAGTACCCGTCCGGATCGCGGAGCGAGAACTCCCTCGTTCCCGTGTTCGGGTTCACGTGGGGTTCCTCCTCGAACCGCGCGACGAGCGCGCGCGCTCTGGTCAGGGCCAGGTCGTAGTCGTCGAGGCGGAAGAACAACAGCAGGCCGTTCCCGGGTGGCGCCGTGTCCGGGCTCCTCAACGAGGGATGCTCGTGGGCGCCCCATTGATGCAGGCAGACCAGAACGGTTCCATCCGTATCCAGGATCTGCCCGAAGTGGTCATGTGCTGGAGCCGTCCCGGGTTGGCCGAACAGCGACTGATACCATCGAAAGCTCGCCAGCACGTCGCGCACGCCGATGATCGTCCACGTACGCTTCATCGCGTTTCGCCAAGTGCGAGGATATCAATCCGTTGGAGGGAGGACCGGATCTGCCCGGCCATCCGGTCCAACTCGTCACGCGCAACGCGATGCTGCTTGCATGGATCCAGGTCTCCCAGGCCGTTGAGCGGGACGAGGTGAACGTGCAGATGTGGGACGCCGTAGCCTTCTACGGCGATCCCGATGCGATCGGCGCCCGTCGCCTCCCGGAGCGGAGCCGCGAGACCGCGGGCGCAATCCCACAGGCTCTGGTAGCGGGATGCTTCCAGGTCGAAGAGATAGTCGATGTGCTCGCGGGGAACGAGC
>DASTVC010000357.1:0-3077 GCA_035759295.1 Longimicrobium sp.
CCGACGGGCACTGCCGCGCCTTCGACGAGCAGGCGTCGGGCGCGGTGGCCAGCGCGGGCGCGGCCGTCGTCGTCCTCAAGCGGCTGGAGGACGCCATCGCGGACGGCGACACCATCCACGCGGTGATCCTGGGGAGCGCCATCAACAACGACGGCAGCGCCAAGGTGGGATACATGGCCCCCGGCGTGGACGGCCAGGCGGCGGTGATCGCCGACGCGCTCTCCGTGGCCAGCGTCTCCTCGCGCTCCATCGGCTACGTGGAGGCCCACGGCACCGGCACCAGCCTGGGCGATCCGGTGGAGGTGGCCGCGCTCACCCGCGCCTTTCACGCGCAGACGCCGGACACCGGGTTCTGCGGGCTGGGCTCGCTCAAGACCAACGTCGGCCACATGGACACCGCCGCGGGGGTCGCCGGGCTCATCAAGGCCGCGCTGGCGGTGCGCGACGGCGTGATCCCCGCCTCCCTGCACTTCACCCGGCCCAATCCGAAGCTGGAGATCGCGCGGAGTCCCTTCTACGTGGTCGGCGAGACCATGCCGTGGCGGGGGCCCGCGCCGCGGCGCGCGGGGGTGAGCTCGTTCGGCATCGGCGGGACCAACGCGCACGCCGTGCTGGAGGAGCCGCCGCGCCGCCCGGCCCGCGAGGGCACGCCGCGCCCGGAGCAGCTGGTCGTCGTCTCGGCGAAGACCGAAACGGCGCTGCGGGCGGCGCGGCGCAACCTGGCGGACTTCCTGGAGCGGAACCCCTCCACCGACCTGGCGGACGCCGCCTTCACCCTGCAGGCCGGGCGCACCCCGTTCGACTGGCGGACGGCGATCCCCGCGGCCTCCGTGGACGAGGCGGTGCAGGGGCTGCGCGGCGCGGCGGGGGTGCAGGCGGAGACGGGGCGGGCCGTCACGTTCCTCTTTCCCGGCCAGGGCGCGCAGCACGTGCGAATGGCCGCCGGCGTCTACGCGTCGGAGCCCGTGTTCCGCGCGGCGCTGGACCGGTGCGCGGATGCACTGCGGCCGGAGCTGGGCTTCGACCTGCGCGAGGTGCTCTTTCCGGCGGATGGGGACGAGGAGTCCGCCACCGAGCGGCTGGGGCAGACGGCGGTGACGCAGCCCGCCCTGTTCGCGGTGGAGTGGGCGCTGGCGCGGCTGTGGATGAGTTGGGGGGTGAAGCCAGACGCGATGATCGGCCACAGCGTGGGCGAGTTCGTGGCGGCGTGCCTGGCCGGCGTGTTCTCGGTGGATGACGCGCTTCGGCTGGTGGCGGCGCGCGGGCGGCTGATGCAGTCGCTCCCCGCCGGCACCATGCTCGGCGTCCACCTTTCCGAGGCGGAGCTGCTGCCGCGCCTGCCGGCGGACGTCTCGCTGGCGGCGGTGAACGGCCCCGCGCAGTGCACCCTCTCCGGCCCGGCCGAGGCCGTGCGCGCGCTGGAGGCGGCGCTGCGGGCGGACGGCGTGGAGGTGCGGCGGCTGCACACCTCGCACGCGTTCCACTCCGCGATGATGGACCCGATCCTGGACCCGTTCCGCGAGCTGGTGCGGCGCGCGGGGCCGCGCGCGCCGGAGCTGCCGTACGTCAGCAGCCTCACGGGGACGTGGATCACGCCGGAGGAGGCGGCGGACGCGGACTACTGGGCGCGCCAGCTCCGCCGCCCCGTCCGCTTCGCCGCCGGGGTGGAGACGCTGCTGCGGGCGGGGGAAGACAGCGTGCTGCTGGAGGTGGGCCCCGGCCGCACGCTGGGGACGCTGGTGCCGCGCGGCGGCGCGCACGCGGTGATCGCCTCGCTCCCGCACCCCCGCGACGCCGGCGCCGACACGCGCGCGCTGGCGGATGCCGTGGGGCGCGCGTGGAGCGAGGGCGTGCCGGTGGACTGGGGCGCCTATGCGAAGGGCCGCGGCGGCCGGCGCATCCCGCTCCCCACCTACCCGTTCGAGCGCCGCCGCTACTACCTGGAAGCGCCGCGCACCGGCTCCCCCGCGGTGGCCGAGCTGCCGATGCCCGCCGCCGAAGCGCCCGTGCCGGGCGAGGCCGGCCAGGGCGCCGCGGACGCCCGCGCGCACCTGCGCACCGCGTACGTGGAGCCGCGCGGCGCGCTGGAGGAGGCGGTCGCCGCCGTCTGGCGGGAGATGCTGGGGGTGGAGCGGGTGGGCGTGGAGGACGACTTCTTCGAGCTGGGCGGCCACTCGCTGCTCGGTACCGGCGTGATCGGCCGCCTGCGGCTGCAGTTCGGCGTGGAGCTGAAGATGGATGCCATCTTCCGCGCCCCCACCGTCGCCGCCCTGGCGCGCGAGATCGAGGACGCCGCGCTCGCCGCCGTCGAGGCGATGAGCGAGGAGGAAGCGCTGGCGCTCGGGTGACGGGGTGACGGTTGAACGTGAGCCGGCTCCGGTGCAGGCAGCCGCATCGAAACGCAAGGAAGCGGGAAGCATGTCCATCGACGAGATCGCCGAGCGCAGGGAAAGCCTCTCCGCGGCCAAGCAGGCCGTGCTGGCCAGGCTGCTGCGCGCCGGCGTCGGGACCGGCGCACCCGGCGCCGGCGCCATCCGCCCCCGCGACCCCGGCGCGCCGGCGCCGCTCTCGGGCGCGCAGCAGCGGCTCTGGTTCCTGCACCAGATGGAGCCCGGGAGCGCCGCGTTCAACATCCCGCTCCTCCTGCGGCTGCATGGCCCGCTCGACCTCCCCGCGCTGGAGCGCGCGCTGGCGGAGATCGTCCGGCGGCACGAGGCGCTGCGCACCCTCTTCGTCCTCCGCGGCGCCGCGCCGGTGCAGCAGGTGCTGCCGCCCCCCGGGCGCGTCCTGTCCATCGACGACCTGCCGTCCCTCGCAGCGGACGAGCGCGAGGCGGCGCTGCGCGCCTGGGCGGAGAAGGAGGCCGGCGCCCCGTTCGACCTGGCGACGCAGCCCGGGGTGCGCGCGCGGCTGCTGCGCGTCGCGGCGAACGACCACGTGCTGGCGGTCACCCTGCACCACATCGTCAGCGACGGGTGGTCGATGGGCGTGCTCCACCGGGAGCTGGCCGCCCTCTATGATGCCCTGCTCCGGGGCACGGAGCCGGTGCTGCCCCCGCTGCCGATCCAGTACGCCGA
>DASTVC010000358.1:0-2383 GCA_035759295.1 Longimicrobium sp.
CCGGCAGATCGTCCGCAGGCAGTGCGGCGAGAAGCGAGGGGGGAAGCGTGGCGACGGTGACCGCCTGGTCGCGCATCAGCGCCAGCAGCTCGGGGCCGGCCTGCCCGGGGCGCGCCATCACCAGCGCGGCGCCGCTGAGCAGCGTGTGCGCCACCTCAGCGACGGCCGCGTCGAAGGAGAAGGAGGCGAACTGCAGCACGCGTCCGCCAGGCTCAACGCCGAACGCTTCGCGCTGCGCCACAGCCAGGTTCCCGATCCCCTGGTGTGGCACGACGACCCCCTTGGGCCGCCCGGTCGATCCGGAGGTGAAGATCACGTAGGCGGCGTTCCGGGGATCCACATCGACCGAAAGATCGCCGTCGCCCTCGGCCGCGATCTCCGCGGCGATCCGGTCCAGCGCGACGACGGCCGCCCCCGTCTCCGGGAGATCGGCGGCGAGCGCGGAGGTGGTGAGGACGAAACGGGAGGCGGAACGCTCCAGCATCCAGCGCCGGCGCTCGGCCGGGTACGCCGGATCGACCGGAAGGAAGGCGGCGCCGGCCTTGGTGACGGCGAGCAGCGCGACCACCATCTCCACGGACCGTTCCAGCGCCAGCGCCACGATCGTCTCGGGGCCGGCGCCGAGCGCGACGAGCCGCCGCGCGAGCCGGTTGGCGCGCGCGTTCAGTTCCGCGTACGTCAGCGCCTGGCCGCCGGAGATCAGGGCCACGGCGTCCGGCGTTCGCCGCACCTGCGCCTCGAAGAGCTGGTGGATGCACAGCCCGCGGGGATACTCGGCCTCCGTGCGGTTCCACTCCTCCAGGACGAGGCGCCGCTCGGACTCCGGCAGCAGCGGGAGCGCGTCCACGGCCTGGCGGTCGTCGGCGACGAACGCCTCCAGCACCCGGCGCAGGTACGCAAAGTGGCGCTCGATGGTGGCCTGGTCGAAGAGCGCCGTGGCGTACTTGACGTTCCCCAGGATGCGGTCGTCCGCCTCCCACACCCCCAGCCACAGATCGACCTTGGCGTCCACGTGCGCGGACTCCACCGCCACGCCCGCTTCCAGCCCCGGGAGCCGCAGGGTGCCGCCGTCTCCCCGGGCCAGGTTCTGCCAGGCGATCACCACCTGGAACAGCGGGCCGTGCGACAGGCTGCGCACCGGGTCCACCAGCTCCACCACCTGCTCGAAGGGGATGTCCTGGTGATGCTGCGCCGCCAGCGCCCGCTCCTTCACCCGTTCCAGCAGCTCCGCCACCGAGGGCGCGCCCGACAGCTCCAGGCGCAGCGCCAGGGTGTTCACGAAGCAGCCGATCAGCCCCTCGATCTCGCCCCGTCCGCGCCCCGCCGTCGGCGTGCCGATCACCACGTCGTCCTGGGCGGACAGCCGGCTGAGCACCACGGCCCACGCGGCGACGAGCGTCATGTACAGCGTGGTGCCGTGCCGCCGCGCCAGCGCCTTGAGCCCCGCCGTAAGCGCCTCGTCCAGCTCCACCCCCAGCAGCGCCCCCGCATGGTCCACCTGCGCCGGCCGGGGGCGGTCGGTGGGCAGCTCCAGCAGCTCCGGCGCGCCCGCCAGCGTCCGCGTCCAGTAGTCCCCCTGCCGGCGCAGAACGTCGCCTTCCACCCACCGGCGCTGCCAGGCCGCGTAGTCGGCGTACTGCACCGGCAGCTGGGGAAGGTGCGCCTCCCGCCCCTCGCGATCGGCCGCGTAGAGCTCGGCAAGCTCGTCGAAGAGCACGCCGAACGACCAGCCGTCGGTGACCAGGTGGTGCATCGCCAGGAGCAGCACGTGGTCGTCCGCCGCCAGCCGCACCAGCCGGCCGCGGACGAGCGGCCCCCGCTCCAGGTCGAAGGGCGCATGCGCTTCGTTGGCGACCAGCCGGTCCAGCTCCGCCTCCGCGTCCGCCCGCCCGGCGAGGTCGTGCTCCACCAGGTGGAACCGGCTGGCCGCCGCCGGCGCGATCCGCTGCCGGGGAACGCCGTCCACCTGCGCGAAGGTGGTGCGCAGGGCCTCGTGGCGGGCAACGACGCCGTCCAGCGCGCGCACCAGCGCCGCCCCGTCCAGCTCCCCGCGCAGGCGCAGGATCTTGTGGAGGTGGTACACGCTCCCCGCGCTCCCCAGCTGCTCCAGGAACCAGAGCCGCTGCTGGGTGAACGACAGCGGCAGCGCCCCCATGCGCGTCACCGGCACCACGGGCGGCAGCACCGGCAGCCCCGCGCCGCGCATCTCCTCCACGCGCGCGGCCATCTCCGCCACCGTGGGCCCCTCGAAGAGCGCCCGCAGCGGCAGCTCCACGCCGAACGCCTCGCGCACCTGCGACACCACCCGCGTGGCCAGCAGCGAGTGCCCGCCCAGCGCGAAGAACGGGTCGTGCACCCCCAGCCGCTCCACGCCCAGCACCTC
>DASTVC010000359.1:0-10139 GCA_035759295.1 Longimicrobium sp.
GTGGTCATCTGAAGTCAGTTGATGTTCGGGCGCACAACAGCTAGCCCGGGTAATCGTCGAAACCGGCAGTCATCCCGGCGACGTCCACCTTCAGCGTCGGACTCCCAGGATACGGCTGCCATGAAAACACGTCCGACGTGATCAGGACGGGATGCCGAGGGTCCAGCCACGGCTGGTGAACCTCGATCTGCCGCGCGTGCGGATCGACGATCCAGTAGTGCGGAACGCCGAAGTAAGCATAACGCTCACACTTGATTCCCCGATCCCGCTCCGCCGTAAGAGGGGAGGTGATCTCGACAATCAGGTCCGGCACGCCCTCCAGTCCACGATCACTGACGATTCCGAGCCGTTCGAGCCGGACCATCACCATGTCCGGCGAGAGGTAGTCACCGTCAGCAAAGAGCACGTCCAGAGGTCCCGGCAGCAGCTTGCCGATGTGGTGATCCTCCACGAACAACCGCACCTCCGTGAACAAGCGTGCAGCCACTTCCTGGTGCCAAGGGGAGGGGACAGGAGTAACGAACACCTCCCCGTCGATCACTTCATATCGATTGGGATCGTTGCTGAGCCGCGCGAACTCGGAATAGGTCCAGCCTCCGCCAACTGATCGAAGCGGCACGGGCATACGGCTCTCCCTGATTCTATCGCCTGCGTGGCTTCGACGAGAAGTCGTTCGCCGGGCGCAGCAGATGCGGGACGTCGATCACCAGTTCAGGCACACCGGCAGCGGGACGGTACCGGAGCACGTCATCCTCAACCGTCACGCGCTGGAGTTCGCCTGGCGTCAACCGGTAAACCTCGACGTGCCTTGCATCCGTATCGATGATCCAGTACTCCGGAACACCGTACGCGGCGTACCGCTCGCGCTTGACGCCGCGATCCCGGTGCTCGGTGCTGTCGGAGAGGACTTCTACCACCAGATCAGGCGCACCGACCGCCGCGTGGTCCTTGATGACGTCGTCCACGCGGTCCCGTCGAACAAAGATCAGGTCGGGCTCCACGTAATCGCCCTCCCCGAAGACCACGTCGTAGGGCGCGCCGTACATCACGCCCGCGCCGTGGTCGTTGCAGAAATTTTCGAATGCGGCGGCGAGGCGGTAGACGACTCGCTGGTGGAGACTACCTGGCGCTGGCGTCACGTACAGTTCTCCGGCGATGACTTCGTAGCGGTTGCCATCATCGGGGAGACGGGCGAACTCCGCGTACGTCCATTCGCGGACTGCCGGTTGTGTGGACATCGTCTCTCCCTCCGTGAAGTTGCCGGGCTGTGGGCGGGCCCCGCCCTAAAGATCAACCAGAACGCCCTCGCGCACCAGCGCGGCGGCGGTTTCGATGTCCGGCGCCAGGACGCGGTCGTCGTCCAGGGCGCTGATGTGCTGGCGGAAAGCGGTGTAGGCGCGCTCCACGCCGCGCCCCGGGCGCAGCGGCTTGCGGAACTCCAGCGCCTGCGCGGCGCAAAGGAGCTCGATCCCCAGCACCGCCTCGGTGTTGCGCAGCACGCGGCGGGCCTTGATGGCGCCGTGCGCGCCCATCGACACGTGGTCTTCCTTGTTGGCGCCGGTGGGAATGCTGTCCACGCTGGCGGGATGGGAGAGCACCTTGTTCTCGCTCACCAGCGCCGCCGCCGTGATCTGCGCGATCATGAAGCCTGAGCGCACGCCGGGGTCGCGCGTGAGGAACGCCGGCAGGTCGCCGGAGAGGTCCGGGTTCACCAGCCGCTCCGTGCGCCGCTCGGAGAGGGACGCCAGGTCGGTGAGGGCGATGGCCAGCAGGTCCAGCACCTGCGCGACCGGCTGGCCGTGGAAGTTGCCGCCGCTGATCACCAGCCCGTTCTCGCCCTCGTCGGGAAAGATGAGCGGATTGTCCGTGGCGCTGTTGGCCTCCGTACCCAGCACCTGGCGGATGTAGGCCAGTGCGTTGCGCGCGGCGCCGTGCACCTGCGGCATGCAGCGGAGTGAGTAGGCGTCCTGCACCCGCGGGTCGCCGTAGCGGTGCGATTCGCGGATCTCGCTGTCCGCCAGCAGATCGCGCAGGCGCTCGGCGCTGGCGGCCTGGCCCGGGTGCGGGCGGGCGCGCATGATGGCGGGGTGAAAGGCGTCCGGCGTCCCCATCAGCCCCTCCAGCGACATCGCACCCGCCACCTCCGCCGCCTCCACCACCCGCTCCGCGCCCCGCAGCAGCAGCGCGCCGATCCCGGTCATGAACTGCGTGCCGTTGTTCAGCGCCAGCCCCTCCTTGGCCTGCAGCCGCACCGGCTCCACCCCCGCGCGCCGCATCGCCTCCGCCCCCGGCAGCACCTCACCCCCCACCTCCGCCTCGCCCTCGCCCACCAGCACCAGCGCCAGGTGCGAGAGCGGCGCCAGGTCGCCGGACGCGCCCACGGAGCCCTGCTCGGGGATGACGGGATGCACGCCGGCGTTCAGCATGTCCAGCAGCCGCTGCACCACGACGGGGCGGATGCCAGAGAAGCCCTTGGCCAGCACGTTGGCCCGCAGCAGCATCATCGCGCGCGTCTCGGCGCGGCTCAGCGGCGGGCCGAAGCCGCAGGCGTGGCTGCGGATGAGGTTGATCTGCAGCTCTTCCAGCCGGTCCGCCGCGATCGGCGTCTCCGCCAGGCGCCCGAAGCCGGTCGTCACGCCGTAGACCGTGGCCCCGTCCGCCAGCGCGCGCTCCACCACGTCGCGCGAGCGCTGCATCCGCGCCTCCGTCCCCGGCGCAAAGGCCACGTGCGTCCGTGGATCGGTGGCGACGAGCTCCACGTCGTCCAGCGTAAGGGTGTCTCCGTCGATCTCGATCCGGTGGGGCATGGTCCTTTGCGGTTCCGGGCGGAAAAGTGCCGAAAAAATAGACGCGCCCGGCGGCTGGGACAACCGCCGGGCGCGACCGGGGAGTGCGAAAGTGCGAGAGTGCGGAAGTGCGAGAGTGGGATCGGCTGAATGATCCCGGATCCGGCTGCCGCTTCGTGCGGGCAGAGTCCGGCTGGCTCACACGGAGGGCACGGGGGTCGCGGAGTTGTTTGCTCCTCTGTGCCCTCCGTGCCCTCCGTGTGAAATCTTCTTATGCCGGATCGGGCACTACTCCGTCGCGTACGAGCCGGTGCGAAGCTCGTCGATGACGGACGGATGCTTCGGTCGCCATCCCATGCCCAGGGCCCGTTCGGCGGAAACCTGCTGGTCCAGCGCCAGCGCGTCGGCGTAGGGGCCCAGCTTTTCGCGCGCCTCGTCCAGGGGCCACGACTCGGTCTCGGCGCCGTTGGCCTGCGCGGCGGCCTGGGCCACGTCGCGGACGGCGAGCGCAGGACCGTCCGCCGCGTTCAGCACGGTGCCGGTGGCTGCGTCCAGTGCCAGCGTGTACAGCGCCGCCAGGTCGTCCACGTGTACGAACGGCCAGCGCTGCGCCCCGTCGCCCACGTAACGCACGACGCCCTTTCGCCGCGCGCCGGAGACGAACATCCCCGGCGTCCCGCCGCCGCGCCCGTACACCACGGCGGGGCGGATGACGATGGAGCGGATCCCCCACGCCGCCGCGTCGCGCATGGTCGCCTCCACCTCCGCGCGCCAGCTTACGATCTCGACGGGGTTCAGCGGCGCGTCCTCATCCACCACCTCGCCGCCGGTGTCGCCCAGCACCCAGATGCCGCTGGTGTAGACGAAGGGCTTTCCCGTCCCCTCCACCGCGTTCAGCATGGCGCCCACGGCGGCCGTATCCACCTCCGCCTGGTCCTCCTGCCCCGTCGCGCCCAGGTGGATCACGCCGTCCGCCGCGCGCGCGGCGCGATACAGCACCGACAGCTCCGTCAGCGCCCCCCACACCACCTCCACCCCGGCCTCCTCCAGCTTGGTGGCCGCCTCCAGCGAGCGCGCCAGGCCGTTCACCTCGTGCCCCTCCTCCTGCAGCGCCCGCACCACCGCCGACCCGATGTATCCCGTCGCTCCGGTGACAAAGACCGTCATCCACCCCTCCTCATCATCCCGTTCCCGGAAAAATCAGAAAACTGCGAATACGCGTTCGCGGCCCTTCGCGCAACCACCGGGTGCAACATCGCGATGCCGGAACCGAGTACTGATCTGCCTCACGCGGACACGGAGGACCCGACGCAGATCCGCCCCTTCTCCCGGAATTCCGGGGGAAGGGGCGGATGTTGGTTCTCGAGGGATGCGGATCACGCGTCGGAAGAGAGAATTCGATCGCGCCTGAGCGATCCGCGCTCAGCAGACGGGCGTGCTTACGTGGGATCCTGGTCAATGCAGGTCGTGCCCATGTAGCACAGGGTCACGGCCGAGCACCCGCCGGTCCCGCCGCCCCCGCCACATCCCGGGTGGCAGGTGTGCTCGTAGCAGGTGCCACCGCAGCTCTGCTCGCTGGGGCCGCAGGGCCAGCCGGCACCGGGGCAGGTTTCCGACTCGTTGCAGTCCTCCCAATACAGCGAGGCCATGCCGTGCACGGTGCCGCGCAGCATCGGCGCCTCCGCGGGCGTGAACGATTCCACATGCAGCGTCTCGATCTCCAGCCGGATCTTTCCCATTTGCCTGCCTCGCAAGGTGATGTGTGTGCGTCCGCTGCATTCGTTCAATGCCGCGGTTGAAACGCGGACCCATGCGACTGCCGAAACGCCGCGTAAGCTGGATCCACACGCATAAATGCTGCGCGAAACGTGTGCACGCCAGAGTGTGGCTTTCCGGCAGATCCCGGCAAGTGGTGCAGGAGTCCCCACAAACCGAGGTGCAGGCTGAAAAAGGCGAAGGAGCGTCAGGTGTTGCCTGACGCTCCTCTTCGTTTTCTTCCCCATCGCGCCGTCGCCGCTGTCCGCGCACTGGCGCTCCGCTCCTCCGCCGACATCTTCTCCGCCCGTGCGTTTCGTCCAGAAAAAAAAGCGGAGGCCGCCGAAGCAGCCTCCGCCTTCCATCCGCCCGTGATCGATCAGGATCAGCGCGCGCTCACCGAGAGCTGCGGCTGGTTGGGCATGGTCTGGTACGCCCAGTCGAAGATCATCAGGTCCCTGCCGTTCTGGTCGGTGCCCAGCATGGTCACCCGCAGCACCCCGAAGTGCGGCTGGCCGTCGCTCCCCGTCACGCGGAAGACGTAGCTGTATTCCGGGTCCACGTAGATGGCCGAGGTGGTGTACCCCGCCGTGGGCGCGGTGCGCGCCGCCGTGCACCCGGCGTCACTGCCGGGGCCGCAGACCAGGGCGGTGGTGCGCCCCCACTCGGTGACCTGCGTGCCGTTCAGCGGCACGATGCGCCAGCCGGTCAGGTCACTCTCCAGCCGCCACTGTGCGCTAGTCGATGTACCGGCCACGATGGGGTTGTCCGCCTCGTCCGCCTGGAAACGGAAGCCGCTGAGGGCCGCGCTGTCGGCAAAGGCGTAGATCAGCTCACCCGAGTAGTCCGGCCGCGGCGACACGAACACCTCGGCGCTCAGGTTGCTGTAGTGGCCCAGCGAGTCCAGCGTGGCGATGCGGTAGCCGAAGCGCGAGCCGTTCTCCGCGCGCTGGTCAACAAAGCCGGTGCCGTCGGTCTGCCCCGCCTGGTACAGCGTGGCCTCGCCGTCCAGGCTGGTGAGGTACACCACGTACTTCGACGCGCTGTTGCCGTTGGCGGGGTTGGCGCTCCAGCGCAGGAAGGCCGCGTTGTCCAGCCCCACGCCGTCCAGCGCGGTGGGTGCCAGCGGGCGCGCGGTGCCGGGGACGGCCACCACGTCGCGGAAGTCCGACTCCGTCTCCTGGTTGCTGCTCTCGTTGTAGGCGGATACGTAGTACTCGTAGCTGCCGCCGGGCTGCACGTTGCGGTCGGTGTACACGCACCCCAGGTCGGTGCACGAGGTCACCGTGCCGATCAGCGTGAATCCGGAGTCCGAGGCGCGCTTGCCGTACACGCGGAACACCTCGTCATTCCAGTCCACGGGCGGAAGCCAGGTCACCTGGACGGAGGGGTAGCCGACCGGCTGCCCGTTCTGGAAGTCTTCCAGCACCCAGGCGTAGGTGGCGAACAGGTCCGTGGGCTGCCCGGGCTCGTCACCGGGGACGACGATGACGTTCGGATCGTTGTCACAGGCGGCGGCCAGCAGCAGGCCCGCCGCGAACAAGTACTTTCTGGCGATGGTCTTCATGGGAGGGGTCTTTCACACGAGTGCGGATGCCAACTGCTCCGGCCATCCCCGAAGGCAATGCCCGCGCCGGATGAGCGCAATCGGCCGACGGATTCCAAGTCGTTTGATCGCAATCACTTGATGATCTGCAGCGTCATCCGCCCCGACGGCAGGTGTCTCGCAGGTACGGCGAACCGGCGTCACCGGGAGGGGACAGGGGTCATCCACTGTCTCCTCGATCGTCGAGCGGAGGGACCGAATGCAGGAAGCCCCGCCAGGCAGGCGGGGCTTCATTGCATCGGCAGGTGTCGTGGCGCGCGACAGATTCCGAGCAGCAGAAAGGAGATCCTTCAGTCGGCGCCAAGGTGAGGTGCGAAGGCAGGGACCGGCGCGGCGCCTCCTTCAGGAAATCATCGTCGGATGGGGCTTCAGCGTTGGCCCATCACACCATCACACCATCACACCCGTTCACCCCGTCACCCCGTCACCTCACTGGTCGTCATCCACCTGCGCCCGATCCGCGCCGAGATTCTGCCGGCTGTAGTCCGCCTTCAGGTCCGGCAGGTCCTGCAGGTGCACGGAGAACGAGAACGACGTGTTGCCGTTGGGCGCGCGCACGAAGTCGAAGTTGGCCTGCCAGCGGTACAGGTCGCGCTTGAAGTTGAGCACGTGCGTGCCGAACTCGTTCTCGCTGATGGAATAGTCCGTGTACCAGCTTACCGCCCAGTTGCGGGTGGGGAAAAAGCTCACGTTCCCCGAGATCTGCTGGTTGCCGCCGTCCGCGCGCGCAAGCTCGCCCACGGCCAGCGGACGGGTGCGGCGCAGCGAATAGCTCAGCGACACGTTCCACGAGCCGTTGCCGCTGGGCATGGCGCGGCCGGTGGAGGTCTGCGACCCCGGCGGCTCGACCGCGGCCACGCCCTCGCCGGGCGGCGTCTGCCCGCGCTCGGTGCGGCGCTCCTCTTCGGTGGCGCGGCTGAAGCCCAGCCACCGGAACAGCGCCGACCCCGCGCCAAAGCTGAGCGACGTCTGCACGCCGGTCAGGAAGGGCGAGAAAGTCTTCCGCCCGCCGCCCAGCAGCCCACCGCCGCCTGTCGGGTCCGGCGTGTCCCCCAGCTCTTCCCTGAACAGGTCGTGCGAGATGGTGAAGTTAAGCCCGCCCAGCAGGTCGGAGCGAATGCTGTTGGTGATGTCGGACGTGGTGAAGCGCGTGCCGAACACGTCCACCGGAACGAAGCTGTAGACCAGCGACGAGGTGTTGATGGCCAGCAGCGTGACCTTCTGCGCCTGCTCCGGCTCGCCGCCGCCCGCGCCCGCCGAGTCGGCGCCGGCGGTGTCGCCCCCGGCCTGTCCCGAGTCGAGCGCCACGCCCGCCGAGTCCGTCTGCGCGCCGGCGTTGCCGGCCGCCGCGTCCGCCGGGTTCCCCGTGCCGGCACGCGTCTCCTCGCCCTCGCGCCGCGCGGGCTCGCGAAGCTTGCCCTCGAAGGTCTGGTTGAGCGTGAACGTCACCTCGTTCTGCTCGCGCCCGTGCTGCGCGCCGAACACGGCGTCCTGCAGGCTGTTCTGCGCCACTTCCGGAGTGAACCGGTAGCTGAGCTCGGGCGACAGGTGGTGCCGGATGGCCGAGTACCCGGCGACGCCGGGAAAGAAGCCGAACAGCTCCGTGCGCAGCCCCGCGCCAAAGTTCATGCGCGTGGGGCCGGCCACGAACTGGCCGTAGCGCTGCACGTCGATGGGCGCGGGGGGCACGCCGCCCTCGAACGCCGTGTCGCGGCGCACCAGCTGCTGCGTAAGGCTGATGCTGGGCGTAAGCCGCGTGGAGCCCATCAGCCGGAACTCGTACCCCGTGCTGGCGCCCCAGTCGAACGTCTCCGTGCCGTAGCCGGGAATGAACCCCGCGCGCCCCGCCTCGACCCCCTCCGCCAGCGCGGTGGTGTCGATGGCGGCCAGCTCGCCGCGGGTCTGCCGGTTGTAGCGCGTGGTCCCCGCCACGGAGATCGGGCCGAAGCGCAAGCTGCCGCCCACGCTGGCATCGGCGTTCTGCTGCCCCTGCTGCCGCCGCGTAAGCGCGTCGCCTGGCGAGACGCGGTCCGCGCTGCCGTCCATGCTGATGGTGAGCGCCGCGTCGTTGTACCAGCGCGGCTCCGCCCCCTCGCCCGTACCGAACAGGGTGATGGTCTCGGGGCTGATGCTGAGCCGCGTGCGCAGGTTGTTGTCGCCCGTGGCGATGGACTGCCGCAGCTCCGCGCCGGAGGTCAGGGTGCCCCAGTCCATCCGCCGCGAGAACGAGAGCGTGCTGCTCACGTCCGAGGTCTGCCGGAACGGGTCGATGATGCGGTCGCGCTCGAACTGCGTGCTGCTGGTGTAGTTGAGCGCCGTGCTGATATCCGTGCGCTCGTTGGGCTTCCAGCTTCCGCTTCCCAGCAGGTTGAACTGGTTGGCGCCCTCGTCGCGCCAGAAGCGCTGCAGCGAGGCGTTGCCCGTAAGGAACTTGCGCGCCCAGTTGAACTGGTATCCCACGTCCAGCCCGATCCACGACTGGCTGCGCCAGTTGAGCGCGGCCTGCATCCCCATGTAGTCGTTGATGGCCCAGTAGTACCCCACGTTCCCGATCTGCCGCCCCGTGCCCCGCGTGCCGCGGCCGCGCTGGTCGGTGCGGATGAGGTCGTTGATCTCGAACTCGGGGATCAGAAAGCCGCTGCGCCGCCCCCGCCCCAGGTCCTGCACGATAAAGGGGAGCACGAAGACGGGGACGCCGCGGAACACCAGGTACGCGGGCCGCCCCACGAGCACCCGGTTCTTGATCACCTTCAGCTTCGAGGCGCGGAAGTAGTACGCGGGCTCCGGGCGGTCGTCGGAGGTAAAGGTGCCGCCGGTGGCGTACACCCGCTCCCCCTGGTTCTCCGTCGTTACGTTCCCCTGCACGTACCAGGTGGCGCCCTCGGTCACCGTCGTCCGCGCGTTCTCCACGCTCGCACGGCGGTTGGTCAGGTCGTAGAAGATGACGTCGCCCTCGATGTCCTGCCCCTCGCCCGTGACGCGCGGGTCGCCGTACACCTCCACGAAGTCGCTGCGCTCGCGGTATACGATGCTGTCGCGCGCCTCGATCTTGTCCGTGCCGCGGGTGACCACCGGGTTGCCGCGCAGCCGCAGCGTGCGCTCGCGGTTGTCGAACTGCGCGCTGTCGCCCTGGTACTCCACCGGCACGTAGCCGGGAAGCCGCAGCAGCGCGTCGATGGTGCTGTCCTGCACCACCTCGCGCTCCACGCGGCCGCTGTCGCCGGGGACGGTGTCGCCGCGCGCGGCACCCGCCTCGCCCGGCCGGCGGCCCGCGGGGCGCTGCTGTTCCCCGGCGGGGCGCGTGGGGGCAGAGGGCCGCACGTTGGTCGGGCGGCTGCGGGGGCCGGTGGGGATCTGCGCGGCGGCCGGCGCGGCGGCGAGCAGCATCAGCGCGGCCAGCAGCAGGGCGGCGCGCGCGCGGCCGCCGGCGAAGGACCCGGGGGTCCGGCGGAATGCGGGGGAGAACACGAACGCCTTCCTTTTACGCCTGCACGCCGGCCGCCGTCTCGGCCAGGCGCCGGCGGCGGTAGACGATGCGCGACAGCAGGATGCTCAGCTCGTACAGCAGCACCAGCGGCGCCATCATCATCAGCGTGACGGTAATGACGTCGCCGGGGGTGAGCACGGCGGCCAGGATGGTGATGCCGGCCACGGCGTGGCGCCGCTTGCTGGCCAGGAACTCCGGCGTCACCAGCCCCAGCGCCGACAGGATCAGGATCACCACCGGCAGCTCGAAGACGATGCCGAACGCCAGCAGCAGCCGGGTGACCATGGCCATGTACGGCCCGATGACGATGGACTGCTCCAGGAACTCCGTCTGAAAGCCCATGGTGAACTTGAGCGTCATGGGCAGCACGATCTCGTAGCTCATCACCACGCCGACCACGAACAGCACCACCCCCATGTACAGCGCGGGGACGATCACCCGCTTTTCCGACGGCATGAGCGCCGGGGCCAGGAACGCCCACACCTGGTAGATGACGATGGGCGAC
>DASTVC010000360.1:0-6372 GCA_035759295.1 Longimicrobium sp.
AGGATTCAACGCAGAGAGCGCAGAGTTCAAACAAGAGAGCGCAGAGGATACCCTTCGTCAGTCCTCTGCGCTCTCTCAATTCTTCTCTGCGCTCTCTGCGTTCGATTTTCAGCGCACGACTGCACACGGAATCCGTAGAGACGGTATGACCGGTGTCGCTGGTTCCGCCCCATTTCCCCGAAGCTCCGAGCCAGACCGCGTCTCCGACAGTCGAAAGCCCCATCCGGCATGCTCGAGCCGAGCCGGATGGGGCTTCTGGGGTTTGGAGAAGGCGGACGCGCGATCGGTTGATCGCGCATCCGGTCAGTCCGCGGCGCGAGTGGAGCGGGCGTCACGGCTCCACAGGAACAGGTTGGCGAGCGTGGCGTGCAGGTCGTCGAGCTCTTCGGCGCTCAGGTGGCGCTCGGCGGCGTAGCGGGAGACGACGCGCGGCGTCACCGCGGCCAGGGGCACGTCGCCGGCCGCGGCGTGCAGCCACCCCGAAAGTCCGTCCAGCGCACTTTCTTCCTGCTGCCGCAACCACGGCGCCGGCCGGTCAGCGCGGTGCAGAAATCCCGCGACCGCATCGTCGAACGTCATCATCGGGCCATCCTCCGCCTGCGTCCACATCCACCCCTGTGTACAAAGCTGACGCAAGATGCCGCGCGGAGTCACCGGGTGAGGTTGTGATACGGTAACAGGGCGGCATCGATGGGCTGAGCTGTTACGGGTGGATTACCGGCTGGCGTGAAGCGGGGATGCAGCCGCAGAAGATCGGGCGATTACGAAAGGCATCACGCTGGCACCCGAAAGGGCCCCCTCTCCCCCGGCCCCTCTCCCCCGCTGCGCGGGAGAAAGGGGAGAATTCGATCCCGTTTCTACAGGTTGTGTTCGCGTAATCCTTCCCACGCGAGCCGGACGCCCAGCTCGCGTCACCTCTCTCCCGCGCTGTTTGCGGGGGAGAGGCCGGGAGAGGGGGCGGCATCGGGCGCAGTTCGAATCTTCCGAATCGCCCCACCCTCTGCTCCACCTCAGCCTCCCCGGCAGTTTCGGGGGAGGTGGGCGAGTGGTGCTCGCCCGGAGGGGGGCCTGCCTCGGGGTCCGCCATAGCGTCCACCTCCCCAATCCATCGAAATCCCTGTATATCCGCCTACCGGCACATCGGTGGCGGCTTTCGCCAATCATCAACCCCTTGACGACAGCAGCGGCACGGTGTATCCTCGCTACAGGAAATTTAAACGACTCTAAAAATCGACTTTGCGGATATGCATCGGAAACGCGGGTGGGGCGCGGCAAGGGCGATCGGGACGCGGCTGGGGGCGCTGGCGTGCGTCCTGGCGGCGGGTTCGTGCGCGCCGCCGGATCCGCCGCAGGAAGAGGGGCGGGTAAACGTCGTCACCACCATCGGGATGATCCGGGACGTGGTGGAGAACGTCGGCGGCGAGCACGTGCGCGTCGTCGGGCTGATGGGGCCGGGCGTGGATCCGCACCTCTACAAGGCCAGCGAAGGCGACGTGCGACGCCTGTTCCGCGCCGACATCATCTTCTACGGCGGCCTTCATCTCGAGGCCCGCATGGGCGACGTGCTGGAGGAGATGGGCACGCGCACCCCCTCGCGCCCCGTGACCCGGCGCATCCCCCCCGACATGCTGCTCACCCCGCCCGAGTTCAAGGGCGCGCACGACCCGCACGTGTGGTTCGACGTGCGCATGTGGGCGTACACGGTTGACGAGGTGGCGCAGACGCTGGCGCAGCAGGACCCCGCGAACGCGCAGGACTACTACGCCAACGCGCGGCGCTACCAGCACCAGCTGCGCGAGCTGGACGCGTACGTGCGCGCGCAGGCCGCGCTGGTGCCCCAGGACAAGCGCGTGCTGATCACCGCGCACGACGCCTTCAACTACTTCGGGCGGGCGTACGGCTTCCAGGTGCGGGGGCTGCAGGGCATCAGCACCGCGGCCGAGGCGGGGACGGCGGACGTGCAGGCCCTTGCGGAGTTCATCGCCACGCGGCGCATCCCCGCCGTGTTCGTGGAGTCGTCCATCCCCCGGCGCACCATCGAGGCGGTGCAGGAGGCGGTGCGCGCCCGCGGCTTCGACGTGCAGATCGGCGGATCCCTCTTCTCCGACGCCATGGGCAACCCGGGCACGCCCGAGGGCACCTACCAGGGAATGGTCCGCCACAACATCGACACCATCGTGGGCGCGCTGCTGCGCGAGCCTTAGGTCCACGCGAGAGAGAACGACATGCCAGACGCGACGCCGGCCATCGAGGTGAACGACCTTACCGTGGCCTATCGGGAAAAACCGGTGCTGTGGGACGTGGACCTGCAGGTGCCCGCGGGGGTGCTGATGGCCATCGTGGGGCCCAACGGCGCGGGAAAGTCCACGCTCATCAAGGCCGTCCTGGGCCTGGTCCGCGCGGCGGCGGGACAGGTGCTGGTGCACGGGCGGCCGTACGCGGAGCAGCGCAAGCTGGTGGCGTACGTGCCCCAGCGCGGCAGCGTGGACTGGGACTTTCCCACCAGCGTGCTGGACGTGGTGATGATGGGGTGCTACGGCTCGCTGGGGTGGCTGCGGCGGCCCGGGCGCAAGGAGCGCGAGGCGGCCATGGCGGCGCTGGCGCAGGTGGCCATGCAGGACTTTGCCGAGCGGCAGATCTCGCAGCTGAGCGGAGGCCAGCAGCAGCGCGTGTTCCTGGCGCGCGCCCTGGTGCAGAACGCCGGGCTGTACCTGATGGACGAGCCGTTCCAGGGCGTCGACGCCAAGACGGAGCGCGCCATCGTCACCGTGCTGCAGCAGCTGCGCGAAGAGGGAAAGACCGTCGTCGTGGTGCACCACGACCTGGAGACGGTGGGCGAGTACTTCGACCAGGTGCTGCTGCTGAACGTGCGCCGCATCGCCAGCGGGCCGGTGGCCGAAGTGTTCACCGACGAGAACCTGCGCCTTACCTACGGCGGCCGCGTGCCCTTCCTGCAGCGCCGCAGCGACGGCCACCTGGAGCGGGCGAGCCATACGTCGATCCTGCACGCGGCGGCGGACTGAGGGAGGGCCCTCACCCCCGCCGACTTCGCCGCTCGTTCCTCGCGGCTCGCGGCGACCCCTCCCCCAAACTGCGGGGGAGGGGTGGGTGGAAGATCTCAGCCGAAGCAGGATCGAATTCTCCCCTCTCCGTGAGGAACGAACGGGGAGGGGCCGGGGGAGGGGCACCGTCGGGCGCAGTTCAATGCATTTCGAATCGGAGGCAACCATGTACTTCGAGCTCTTCATCGCCGCGGCGCTGCTGTGCGTCGGCAACATCGTCTTCGGACGCTTCGAGGCAGAGACGGCCCGCGTGCGCCGCGTCGCCAAGGCGATCGTGTTTTTCGCCGTGACGGCGCTGCTGTCGAACTACGCGGGGCGGACGGCGGCGCTGGCGTGGGTGTTCGGGGCGATGGCGCTGGGGCTGGGCGTGCACGCCTGGTGGACGCGCAGGCACGGCATCGGGTTCCTGGATCCGGAGCCGTGGGACCGCTACCGCGCCCTGCGCGGCTGGGCGAACTGACGGCGTGGATGCCGGATCGACCGACACTTTCGCACTCTCGCACTTTCGTACTCTCGCACTCGTAAATGCAGATCCCCGACCTCTTTGGCGACTACACGCTGCGCACCGTGGCGTTGGGCGCGGCGGCGCTGGGCGCCACCAGCGGCTCGCTGGGCTCGTACGCCGTGCTGCGCAAGCAGAGCCTGCTGGGCGACGCCATCAGCCACGCCGCCCTCCCCGGCATCGCCCTCGCATTCCTGCTGACGGGGAGCAAGGCGCCGCTGGTCCTCGTCCTGGGCGCCGCGGCCGCGGGGTGGCTGGGGACGCTGCTGGTAATGCGCATCGTCAACAGCACGCGGGTGAAGGAAGACAGCGCGCTGGGCATCGTCCTTTCCGTCTTCTTCGGCTTCGGCCTGGTGCTGCTGACGTACATCCAGAAGCGGCCGGACGCCAGCCAGGCCGGGCTGGATCGATTCCTCTTCGGCCAGGCGGCCACGCTGCTGCAGCGCGACGTCATCCTCATCTCCGTGCTGGGCGGCATCGCGGTCGCGGTCGCGGCGATGTTCTGGAAGGAGTTCAAGCTCCTTTCGTTCGATCCGGACTTCGCGGCCAGCATGGGCTTTCCCGTGCGCTGGCTGGACGTGCTGCTGACCTCCGTCCTCGTCCTCTCCATCGTCATCGGCCTGCAGACGGTGGGGGTGGTGCTGATGAGCGCGATGGTCGTCGCCCCCGCGGCCGCCGCGCGCCAGTGGACGGACCGCATGGGGATGATGGTGATTCTGGCCGGCGGCATCGGCGCGCTGGCGGGGGTGAGCGGCGCGGTGATCAGCTCGCTGGGCCAGCACGTGCCCACGGGGCCCACCATCGTGCTCTGCCTGACGGCGATCGTCCTGGTCTCGCTGGCGCTGGCGCCGAACCGGGGGCTGGTGTGGGAGTCGGTGCGGCAGGCGCGCAACCGGCGGCAGCTGCACGTGACGGCCGTGCTGCGCGACCTGCACGCGCTGGCGGTGCAGCACGGCGGGCAGGAGCACGTGCACACCAGCGCCGTGCTCGAGGCCATGCACCCCGGCGCGCGGCACGAGCTGCAGGCGCTGGCGGAGCAGGGATGGGCCCGAAAGACGGGCGCCGACGGCTGGTCCATCACGCCGGAGGGGCGCACGGAGATGGAGCGGCGCGGCTCGGCGGACGAGGAGGGACGCTCATGATCGTCATGGCTCCCGAACAGGAGATCCAGTGGATCGCGGCGGTCACCGCGGCGGCGTGCGCGCTGCCGGGCGTGTTCCTGGTGCTGCGCCGCATGTCGCTGATGAGCGACGCCATCAGCCACGCCATTCTGCTGGGCATCGTCCTCGCCTTTTTCGTCACCGAGAACATCGCCTCGCCCCTTCTCGTCCTGGCGGCGGCGCTCACCGGCGTGCTGACCGTGTCGCTGGTGGAGGTGCTGAACCGCACCCGGCTGGTGAAGGAGGACGCGGCGATCGGCCTCGTTTTTCCCGCGCTCTTCAGCCTGGGCGTGATCCTCATCTCGCGCTACGCGGGGAACGTGCACCTGGACGTGGACGCCGTGCTGCTGGGCGAGCTGGCGTTCGCGCCCTTCAACCGGCTGGTGATCGGCGGGCGGGACCTGGGGCCGCGCACCCTGTGGCTGATGGGCGTGGTGCTGGTGCTGAACGCCGGCTTCATCGCCGCGTTCTACAAGGAGTTGAAGCTCACGACGTTCGACGCGGCGCTGGCCGGGGCGCTGGGCTTTGCGCCCGGCCTCATCCACTACCTGTTCATGACGCTGGTGAGCGTGACAGCCGTGGGGGCGTTCGATGCCGTGGGCTCCGTGCTCGTGGTGGCGCTGATGATCGCCCCGCCGGCATCCGCGTACCTGCTTACGGACCGGCTGCCGCGGATGATCGGCATCAGCATGGGCCTTGGCGTGGTGAGCGCGCTGGCGGGGTACTGGATGAGCTACCTGCTGGACGTGTCCATCGCGGGGTCGATGGCCACGATGACGGGCGTGGTCTTTCTCCTGGTCTTTTTCTTCGCGCCGGAGCGGGGGCTGCTGGCCATCGCGCGGCGGCGGGCGCGGCAGCGGTGGGAGTTCGCGCAGACCATGCTGGCCATCCACCTGCTGAACCACGAGGAATCGCCGGACGCCGCCATCGAGAGCCGCGAAGCGCACCTGCACGAGCACCTGCGCTGGCAGCCCGACTTCGCCCGCGAGGTGGTGCGCGGCGCCGAGCGCACCGGCCTGCTGACGCGCGCGGGCGGCGACCAGCTCGCGCTGACGGAGCGCGGGCGGACGGCGGCGCGGGAGGCGGTGGGGTTGGGGGTGTGAGAAATTAATGCGCGCGTGCCAGGCACCTCTACTTCACTTGTTGGCGCACGCGCCACAGAAAGTAAAGATCCTCTGCGCGAACGGCAGCTTCGGAGGCTGCTCGACCGTCCAACATCTTTTCGCCCGCAACCTGCAATAGCCCAAGCGCACCAGCGGCCGAAGGATTCACCCCCGGGAGCATGCCAAAGCTGAGGGTTGCGATCTTGGCACCTGCACTTCGGATCATTCCGCGAAGCCCCCGCTTCGCCAGCTTTACGCGACGGTCAAGCACTGCGAGGCCTGGTTCAAGAACATCTGAGTAGAGTTCACGGGCTTTCTCTGAGGAGAACTTATGCTGCTCTGCACCAAGTGCCTGGACAGCAACGGTTAGGGCCTTTCGGAACAGGATGAACGATTCTTCCTCTCGTTCGCGCAGCAGTACAAGATCTGCTGGATCGACGTCACCAACAAAGGGCATCATTGCCGAAAGATGCTTGAATACCACGTTGTTTCGTTCCCGTGCCTGCGGCGCGCTAAGTGAGTTCAATGCAGTTACATGCAATGGG
>DASTVC010000361.1:0-13464 GCA_035759295.1 Longimicrobium sp.
GCATTTCCGGCGCGCACGGCGTGTCCACACAGCCTTCTTCGGGGTGACCACTTGGGGACACGCGTGGCGCAGATAGCCCGCTCCTCTTGTGAAGGAGCGGGCAGTGCTCTACTCTATCGCCTGGACGAAGGCCCTGACGACAACCCTGTATGCCCCCTGGCGGGCGGGACGGAACGGATACGGATGCCGCCGCGTAAAGACGACGCCTCCGTCGAGACGCTTCGCGAGGCCGCACGCACCTTCATGGATGCCACGTCGCTGCGCCAGGCGGCGCGCGACATCGGCATGAGCCCAACCGGTCTTCGCGGCTTTCTCGACGGCGCCGCGCCGTACGTAAAGACCGAGCGAAAGCTGCGTGCGTGGTACCTGCGCGAAGCCCAGCGCCAGGTGCAGGCGGTCTCGCCCGAGGCCGCGAACAACGCACTCCGGCTGCTGGTGGGGCATTTTGCCGCCGGCTTTGCGCGCGAGACCACCCTGGAGCTGGTGGACGTGCTGGAGCGCCGCTGCATCGACAGCCAGACGCCGGTGCCCGCCTGGATCGCCGAAGTCCGGGGCTGGTACTCGGAGTAACCTCTCCGCACGGAGAGGGGACGGATCAAGGTCAGGGAACAGCCTGCCCGGCGCGGTTTGCCGGGCGGGCTCTTTCCGCTTCCCCGCGCCCCGATCCGGAATGGTCGTTGAGTATCTGATTCGGAATCCGGAAATCGAGCACCGATCAAGCGGACGGTGTCATTCTGAGAGAGGCGCGCGCTCTGGACCTTCCAGTCGCACCCTTGCCTGTGCGCCGACCGAAGAATCTCTACGATGGGCGCACGGTCCTGTCGGCTACGTCTGCTTCGGCGCGAGAGGCGCCCGTTCCCGATAAAGATTCTTCGGTCGGCGCACAGGTCCTGGAGCGTACAGATGGTTCTGCGCGGCGCCTTCCTCAGAATGACGGCGATCTTCTGGACGCAGTCTTTTTTGCGGATTCAGTGTGAGTCGGTAGCGGCTTACTCCCCAGGCCTCTTCACCTCCGCACGCGTTCGCTCCAGCAACTCGCTCCAGTCTGCCGCCATCGCGGTAATGCGGGCTTCGACTTCCGCGCGCACCTCTGGTGTCGGCTCACGGAGAAACACGCCACCGGGCCGATACAGCCCATCCCGCAGCCACTGCTCCCGCGACTCTTCCCACTGTGCCCGCATGTACGCGTCCACACGCACCCGCAGGTCATCGGAAACAAGCGCCAGCAACGCGAACGCGCCGTCTCCGATTACCCAGCTGCCTCCCCCGCTCTTCTGACTTCCAGTAGCGACAGCGAGCCGTGCAGCCGCGTCTTGCTCGTTGGCCTTGCGCACCACCTGCACGACGAATGCAGCCGACGTCCGCGCCTCCGACTCCGACTCCACCAGCCGGAATGCACGGTAGAATTCATCTTCCGTGAACGGCAACTGTTTGTCGATCTGCTCTGTTCGCATGGCTCGCTCTCCACGCTGCTCCCGCTTCGTCTGATCGGCGGGAGCAGCCATCACCCACCCGCCACCGTCATCCGCCATCACCCCCCGTTCACCCGTTCACCCGTTCACCCGTTCACCCGTTCACCCGTTCACCCGTTCACCCGTTCACCCGTTCACCCGTTCACCCTCACCGCTCCGCCCGGCGCCGCTCCCTCGCCGCCTCGCGCGCATCGCGCAGGGCGGCATTGAACGCCGTAGCCGCGGTGGCGAAGGCGCCGGCCTTGCGCAGGGTGGTGCTGTCCACGCCCAGGAACGTGGTGATGGCGCGCCGCAGCGAGCGCTCCGTCTGGTAGCCGCTGGCGTAGGCGGCGCCGTAGACGGTGCGGCCGGGGTCGTCCAGCAGCACGCAGGCAAGCAGCACCCGCAGCCACGCCTGCACGTGCCGCGGCGCCGGCAGGTCTGCCCGCGTTCGCCCGCCATCTCCGGGCGCAGTTCCATCGCGGCCACCACCGGCACCGAGGGAAAGCCGCGCAGCAGGTCGCGCACGCGCGGAAAGCGGCCGCCGCGGCCGGCGTACGGGTCCACCACCACCACCGTGGTGGCCGGCGCGCGGTGCAGCGCGGCGTCCAGCTCGCCCCACGCCACGTCGCCCACCACCCTGAACGGCGCCCCCGCCGTCTCGAACACCGGCACCAGCGCCGGCTCCATCACCAGCAGTGGACGCAGGTTAGCCGAAAGGCGGAGCAGCCGTGTCGCGAACAGGGCGGTCATCTGCGACAGGTGCCGCGTTGACCAGTAGACAAAGTTGACAAAATTCCTCCCACGGCCGCACCCCTGCCCCGTATCCCGTTCTCAGGAGATGATTCCATGAAGTCGCTGCGCCTCGCCGCCCTCGCCGCCGCCCTGATCCTCGGCGCCTGCACCTCCGCCTCTCCCACCGATCCCGCCGCGAGCACCGCACATCCGAGCTTCGACGGTGGTAACACGCTCGGCTCTGGGAACGGCGTCGGCACCGGCGGTACGGACGGCGGCGGCATGCTCGGTTCCGAAAACGGCATTGGCACGGGAGAGACAGAAGACGGCCCCGGCATGATGGGCTCAGGCAACGGTACCGGCACAGGAGGCGGAACCACCACGTTGGATATAGGTGGCACCACGACCACCAATGACACCACCACGCAGCGCGGGCCGGGCATGGTGGGCTCCGGAAACTGAGCTGATTACGCTTCCGCCGGAACTGGAGCGCTTCGGATCGAAGCCACGAATCGCTTCGTCAGCGTTTCATGACCGGCGGAGCGACGCTGAACGGTGGGTGCGGAGGGGACGGCCGCACGTCGCTGGCGGATCGCGGCGAGTGATGCTTCTGCCTCGATGACTACGTCAGATTCTCCGCCAGCCCGTGCGGCGGCCTCTGCGCGGGCGAGGAAATCTTCTGCGGATTCCCACCTCTCCAGCCCCCACGCCCCAAGACCAAGTTCGTAGAGCGCGCGAGGCACGCCTAACCCCCCGGCGCTCTGCTCCGCCAATTCCACGACTTGCTTGGCGATGCGATGATAATGCGATTCCTCGCCGCACATCCCCGCAGCCCAGGCACCGGATGCGAGGACGAGAATCCGATCTCGGAGAGTATCCGGCTGATCCGACAGCGCAAGCAGAACAGGCAGCGCACGATCATACTGCCCTCGCTGCATCCAGAGTACGGCAACGTCATGCGCGAGAAGCAGGAGTCTAGAATGTCCGGCGCGATAAATCTCCAGAGCGCCAAGAGCATAGTTCTCCGCGATATCTAGATTTCCGAGGTGCGCAGTGGCGACGAACAGGTCATGAAGCACCTCGCCCTCACGGTCCCGCAGCCGGTGCTTGCGAGCGATTCGTAATGCCTGCGACTGCGTCTGTGCGGCCTGCCGGTAGTTGCCAGCCTCAGCGAACACGTTTCCCAGGCTGTTCAGTCCGAGCGTCTGCGCCTCCCAATCTCCCTTGCTGCCGGCGACGCGGATGGATCGCTTGATCCACTGCTCCGCTTCCCTGCGGTAGCCGTGCGTCCTCAGCAGCCGTCCCGCCATCCACGCGTACCGGGGGTGATCGGGGCGGCACAGGGCGGCGGCTTCGGTAAAGGCGAGTGCGGTGCGTGTCGCATTGTGCGCGAGGCCCCACTCCGTCACGCACAGGCACGCGTGCGCCAGCGACTCGTCCGAAGCGTCTTCCAGCGCGCCCATCTCGCCCACGATCACGGCCAGCGGGTAGCGCAGGTCGGGGTCGAAGGTGCCCTCCAGCAGCTCGCGCTCCCACTGCTCCATGGCCCGCCGCTCGAACAGGTCGCCGCGCTGTGCGGGGATCTCGGCGGCCCACAGCAGCACGCTGCGCAGCACCTGCCACACCGTCAGCGCCACTTCCGGCGCCAGCTCGCGGACGATCTCCGTCCCCGCCACCTCGCCGCCGGGAACGGTGAGCGGCGACGTGAAATCCGCGCTGCGATGGAGCGTGCCGGGGCGTAGCGGGGTTGCGCGCATGGGGCCTCCTGCGGAGTGCGTCGGGTTATGAGTGGGATCATGATCGCGCCGGAGGCGTGCCCCAGCGTTCCGGCTCATTCTAAGCGCCGTTCCGCGGCCAGTCTACACCCGAACGAGACCGCCCCCGTTGCGCCATCAGGCGCACAAACACTGGCCTTGCGCAGTCAAATGGGACAAAGTAGACTTGGAGAACACGTCCACTTTGTCTTCTAATCTGCCCGCGAGGGGTCCCCATGACGACCGATCGTCCGCAAACGTCCATCACCCGCCTGCGCGAGGCGGTCACCATCCGGGTGCAGGCCACCTCGCTGCGATCGGTGGCGCGGCAGGTGGGGATGAGCCCCAGCGGCCTGGACAAGTTCCTGAACGGCGCCATGCCGTACCAGAAGAGCCGCCGCCGGCTGTTCGACTGGCTGCACCGCGAGCGCAACAACCTGGGCGCGGACCTTACCGTGGACGGCATTGCCGCCGCGCTGGGCTCGCTGGTGCGCGACCTTCCGCCCGACCGGCGCGAGACCGCGCTCCACACGCTGCTGGGCACGCTGGATTCCCTATACGCCACGCACTCCGAGACCGCGCCGCCCTGGCTTGCCGAGATCCTGCAGAAGGCCGCCGACGGCAGCGCCTTTCCCGAAGACGAGGTGCCGCCCTCCCGTCCCCCCGCCGCCGAGGACGTCGCGCAGGCCTGATCCCGATTTTTACAGTTTGCTGTGCACTCTGGCTGGGGATGATCTCACGCGGAGACGCGGAGAACGCGAAAGACGCGGAGAACTGCGGAGGTCGGCAAGCAGTTCTCCGCGGCTCTCCTTTCTCCTCCGCGGCTCCGCGTGAAACCCAGGACACTACGAGTGCACACGAAATCTTCAGAATCGGTATGAGTCCCCTTCCCCTCGGCTTCTGTTCGCGGAGGCGCGCGGCGCATAGGTTTACCGCGGTGCGGGCGCAATGACCAGACGGCCCGCGACACGGTGAACCATCGACCAGGGAAGGCGCAGATGCCGACACGCAAGGCGAGCGCGACGTGGGAGGGGGGACTGCGGGGCGGCACGGGAAGCTTCCGCGGCGAGAGCGGGGCCATCGACGCGAGCTATTCGTTCGGCTCGCGCTTTACGGACGCCGGCGGCAGCAACCCCGAGGAGCTGCTGGCCGCGGCCGAGGCGGCGTGCTTCAGCATGGCGCTGGCGGCGGGGCTCGAGGCGGCGGGCACCCCCGCCACCCGCGTGCACACCGACGCCGCCTGCACGGTGGAAAAGGTGGAAGAGGGCTTCAAGATCACCACCATGCGCCTGCGCGTGACGGCGCAGATCCCCGGCGTGGACGACGCCACCTTTCAGAAGGCCGCCGAAGACACCAAGAAGAACTGCGTGGTCTCCAAGGCCCTCGCCGGCGTCGACATCCAGCTCGAAGCCACGCTGGAGTCGTAGCGAACCGCCGTTTCGGTGGATGCATGAAATCGAAACTCCGCGCCTCGTCGCGGGGTTTCGCGTTTCGTGCGGTGATTCCCGGTAGCGGACTCGCAGGTGCGTGGAACGCCCCAAATCGTTTGGCCGCCGAGTCCGCGCAGGCGGACTTTGCGATTTTCCAGCGGCGAATTCATTCGCTCCCGCGGGCGGATGGCACGTTGCCGGATTAGATCCTCACCGGCATCACTCGCTCCCGCAGGCGGACGGCGCGGTCCTGTCCCGCGCCGCAACACCCTGTCGCGCCGCGTGGCATCCATCGACGGAGTCATCTCCGTCGATGGGTGGATGATGGGCGATCCAATTCCATTGACAGCATGGACGTTTTCGCCGATTGTAGGGAATTGCCTTACGATGGATGCGGGGCGTTTCCTGACGGAACGAAGCGTGCGGCAACGCTTCGCGTAATCGGCGACAGGGCGCTGCGAATGCGTCCGCGCCGAGCCCATCCGCCGCCCATCCCGTGGCGGCGCCCCACGGCTCACCCGGGAGGCCACATGCCCTTGCTCGACCGTATCTCCGGCCTGTTCAACGGCGGTACAGGTTCCGCCGCGCCCACCACCCCGGCCCTTACACGCGCGGAGATCGAGGCGCGGCTGGGGCAGGGCGGACGCGCGCTGGCGGGGGCCAACCTGGGCGGCGTCGACCTGGGCGGGCTGGATCTGTCGGGCGCGGACCTGTCGCGCGCGGAGCTGGGCAGGGCCAGGCTGGCGGGCGTAAACCTGTCGGGCGCCAACCTGACCGGCGCCTGCCTGCAGGAGGCGGATTTCACCGGCGCCAACCTCACCAGCGCCAACCTGCGCGACGCCAACACCACCCGCACCGGCTCCCTGCATCCCCCCGTGCTCGAAGGCGCCGACCTTACCAACGCCGACGCCACCGGCGCCGACCTTACCCGCGCCAACCTGCGCAACGCCACGCTCACCGGCACGCGCCTGTGCGAGGCCGGGCTGCACAAGGCCGACCTTTCCGGCGCGCGGCTGGATGGAGCGGAGCTGGACGGCGCCAACCTGCGCCACGCCACGGCCGACGGCGCGGACTTCACCGGCGCCGGCCTGGAGACGGCGGACCTCTCCAATGCGCGCGCCGTGGGCGCGCGGTTCGGGGGCGCGCGGCTGTCGCGGGCCAACCTGTCGGGCGCCAACCTGGAAGGCGCGGACCTGTCCGGCGCCAACCTCACCGAGGCCAGCGTCGAGGCCACGCGGCTGAAGGGCGCCAACCTGCGCGGCGCCACGCTCAACGGCGCCGACTTCGGGGATGCAGACCTGACCGGCGCCAACCTGGAGGAGTGCGACCTGGCCACCTGCCACAACCTCCGCGCCCCCGCCGGCGCGGTGTAGCCTGCGGTCTCACGCGGAGATGCGAAGGCGCGGGGAGGTGATTCCTCCCCGCGCCTCCGTGTATTTGTGCGTTGGGCAGCCCTCCCAGAGGGGTTGCTGAACCGTCCAAAGCGTTGACTTCCTGAGCGAGGCGCCGCGCCGTACCCTGCTACTGCGACGTAGCCTGGCGCCGACCGAAGGATCTCGCCGGCATCATGGCGGGCCTTCCGCGGAGCGCGGACCTGGCCCACGCGAGCAGGTGAAGCTCGCGGTTGCCGGGAGCGGTGAACGCGCGCGAGAGCGTGTCATTCCGAGGCCCCGGCCACCGTGACTTTCCGAGTACGCCAGCGGTCGCAGGGCCGAGGAATCTACCGTCGGGCGCCTGGAGGGTGGATGCGGCAGCCCGCGCTGGTCCCGCGGCCACCCCACGCACCGACGGCGTTGGGTTTTGCGGACGCCGCGGGTACCCGGCGGTCCGGCAGGCCACGAGCAGCCGACGGTAGATTTCTCAGTCGGCGCCAGACCCTGGAGCGGAGGACGGGTCCATGCGGCGCCTCCTTCGAAATGACAGGGCCTTGCGTTCGGGCGAGGCGTGAAGAGAGGGCGCCGTGGCTGAAGGCGAACTCCGAGAAGGCTGAGGAGGAGATCCTTCGGTCGCGCGCAGGCGGCTGCGTATCGTACGGTTACGCGCGGCGCGCCCTCAGGAAGTCAACGGCTTTGCGGATGAGGATCAGCCGAAAGCATTGATTGCCGTTCGCTACGGCGCCGGGGCGGCAAGGTGGAAGGTGGCGATGTTGGAGCGGTGTCCGAGCTCGTACTCGCGCTTGTCGCCCTTGGGCTGGTAGTGCTCCCAGAGAACCGCGTAGGCCGAGTGCTCCTTCGCGAAGGTGGACGTGACCAGCCAGGTGTCCGTAAAGCGCACGGAATCGCCCGGCGGCAGGTCGATGGCGGAGGGCGCGCCCGTGCACGTGGTGCCGCCGCCGGGCGGGTGCAGCACCGTCTTGTCGGGCGCCTGCACGTAGAACTCCACCTGGCACTGGTCGTCGAACTCCAGCCGCACGGGCTTGCTTCCCGGGTTCACCAGGTACGCCGTCATCCGCAGGCTGTCGCCGGGGTGCAGGTCGCCGGTGGGCTGCACGGTGAGCCGCAGGGGCAGGTCGGAGCTGTCGGTGGCGCCGCCGGGGCAGCCGGCCAGCAGCAGCGCCGCCACCGGCAGCGCCGCGAACGCGAGCCTTCGCATCATTCCGTTACCGCGCGAAGAAGAAAGCGGGGGATGGCGGCGCGAAAGCTGGAGCCGTCGGGCCGCTCCATCACGTAGTATCCCTCCATGTATCCGTCCGGGCCCTGCAGCACGCAGAAGCTCTCGTACTCGTGCACCTCGCCGGGCGCGACGGTGGGCTCCTCGCCCACCACGCCCTCGCCCTGCACCTCGGTATCGCCGCCCACCGCGTCGTGGATGTACCAGTGCCGCCAGCGCAGCGTGGCCGTGCCCTCGCCCACGTTCTCGATGCGGATGCGGTACGCGAACACGTACCGTGGCGCGCGCGGGTCGGAGCGGGCCTGAAGGTAGAACGGCGTCGCGGTTACGCGAATGCCTTCGGTGACGCGGTGAAAGAGCATGGTCCCGGGCTGGATGATGGGTGCGGCCGCTGTCCCGGGAGGATACGCCGTGCACGGCGGCGGGTCAACGCCAGGGTTTGTCGCAGGCGCGGGCGGCGCCTAGATTGGGCCGCGCCCAGCCGCACCCATCGATCCCTTCCCGCCACAGGACACCCCGATGGAGCACCTGAAGTCGCTCATCCGCAACGTGCCGGACTTTCCCATGCCCGGCATTCTGTTCCGCGACGTAACCCCGCTGCTGCGCGATCCCGCGGGGCTGCGGCAGGTGGTGGATGCCTTCGCCGAGCGCTACCGCGGGCAGGGGATCGACGTGGTGGCGGGGATCGAGTCGCGCGGATTCATCTTCGGCGCGCCGCTGGCGCTGGCGCTGGGCGTAGGCTTCGTCCCCATCCGCAAGCTGGGCAAGCTGCCGGCGGAGCGCATTACCCGCGAGTACGCGCTGGAGTACGGCACCAACGCGCTGGAGATGCACCGCGACGCGCTGCAGCCCGGCGAGCGCGTGCTTCTGATCGACGACCTGCTGGCCACCGGCGGCACCGCCCGCGCCGCCGCCGAGCTGATCAACGAACTCGGCGGCCGTATCGCCGAGGTGGCGTTCGTCATCGAGCTCGCCTTTCTCAACGGCCGCGCCGCCCTTTCCGGCATCCCCGTCCACGCGCTGCTGGAGTACTGAGGTCGTAGCGGGGGGACGATCCAGTCGCGATTCCGGCTCCCGCAAGGGCGAATGAATTCGCAGCAACAACGACACGAAATCCGCCTTCGCGGATTGGCGGCCCCGGGGTTTAGGTTAGTGCAGTGCGCGCCCTCACCTCGCGGTAAGCACCGCGTGTAAGCTGAAAACAGACAGCCCCGTCCGGCTTGCTCGCCGGACGGGGCTTCGATCGTTCGGAATCCCGCGCTACGCCGCCGCGGGCTGCGGCTTGCCGCCGGTGCGCAGGTACTCGGCGAAGTCGTCGGGAAGGTCGCTGCGGCGGATGGCGTCCATCGTCCGCTCCACGTCGTACTCCACGCGCACCACCTCCGTCTGCACCGCGCCGCCGTGCATCGACAGCACCACGTACCCCGCGCGCCAGTCGCCGTCCTTGGGCCGGCCCACGGAGCCCGTGTTGACGAAGTGGATTCCCTCAACCTCGCGCGCCCACGGCACGTGCGTGTGCCCGAAGCAGATCACGTCGCCCGCCTGCGCCCCCGCCTGCGCCGCCATCTTCAGGCAGAAGTCGTCGCTGCGGTCCGCCGTCCAGTACAGGGTGTTGAGCGTGGGCGCGCCATGGACCAGGATCACGCGCGGCCCGGGCAGGTGCCCTCCCAGCGGCCGCACGTCCAGCCGAAAGGGGAGCGCGCTCAGAAAGCGCTTCGTCTCCGCGCTCACGTGGCTTCGCGTCCACTCGTAGCTCAGGTGCGAGAGCGCCTCCTGCCGCGGATCCTCGTACTTGCAGCCACAGTGCTTGTAATCCGTCGCCACCGTGGAATCATAGTTCCCCGCGATCCCAACGATCCCCTCCATGCGGATGCGCTCCACCGTCTCATCCGGCCACGGCGCGTACCCTACCAGGTCGCCCAGGTGGTAGATGCTGTCGATATCGCCGCGCCCGCGGATGGAGTCCAGCACCGCCTCCAGCGCTGGCAGATTCGCGTGGATGTCCGAGATCAGCGCGATCCGCATTGAAGTGCGTGAGTGCGGGAAGACGAGAATGAGAGGGTGAGAGAGTGCGGGTCGGATGCCCGCGTTGCCTGGGCGCGCACTGCACGGGCCC
The DNA here is from genome assembly GCA_035759295.1 of Longimicrobium sp. Taxonomy (GTDB): domain Bacteria; phylum Gemmatimonadota; class Gemmatimonadetes; order Longimicrobiales; family Longimicrobiaceae; genus Longimicrobium. The sequence goes on from DASTVC010000361.1 coordinate 10,097, forward strand.
GAACACCGGAGCCGCCAATCCGCGAAGGCGGATTTCGTGTCGTTGTTGCAGCGAATTTATTCGCCCTTGCCGCGGGCTGCACGACAACCCGTAATCGCGCCGCCACCTGCATCACTCCATCACTCCATCACCCGCAGCACGTGGAATCCGCCGTGCGCTCGGCGTCGACGCGCAGGGTGGAGGCGATCTCCTGCACTTCCTCGAACGGGTCGGCGTTCAGGCAATAGTACGACCAGCGGCCCTGCTTGCGGTCGCTCACAAGCCCGGCGGCCTTGAGCGTCTTTAGGTGGAACGAGAGCAGCGACTGCCCTGCATCCAGCACCTCCACCAGGTCGCAGACGCAGCGCTCGCCCCCGCGCAGCACCTCGATGATGCGCAGCCGCTTCTCGTCGGAGAGCGCGTGGAACAGAGTCGCCGCGCGCTCGATGTCGGTCTCGGTCTGGGTAGCCATGACCAACTATACATCAGCCGATTTTGATTGGTCAAGCCCGCCGGACCTCATCCACCGAAACCCTGAATCATCCGTTTGGCACGATACTGGCTTTGGCGGATGGCGAGACTGAAGCCTAACCCGTTGCAGGAACGTGATCTGAGATGATGAGAATTCGTGTGCGCAGGGCTGCGCTGACCGCATTCGCGACGGGGCTGCTGGTGGGCGGAGGAGGCGCCGCCACCCAGGCCGCCGCCGCGGAACGCGCCGAGGTCGCTGCGGCGCAGGACGGCTTTGCCATCACCGTCGACCTCTCCGACCGCATGCTGTACGTAACGCGGGGCGAAGAGACCCTGCGCGAGTACCAGGTGGCCATCGGCCAGGCGCGCCATCCCACGCCCACCGGCTCGTTCCGCGTGAACCGGCTGGTCTGGAACCCGCGGTGGGTTCCGCCCGATGCCGCGTGGGCGCGCGAAAAGCGGGCGCGCGAGCCGGGTGACCCGCGCAATCCCATGGGGAAGGTAAAGATCTTCTTCCGCGCGCCGGACTACTACATCCACGGCACCCGCGAGACGGACTCGCTGGGCCAGGCGGAGTCGCACGGCTGCATCCGCATGCGCAACGACGACGTCATCGAGCTGGCGCGGATGGTGATGGAGAACGGCGGCGAGCGGCGCGACGCCGGGTGGTTCCGCGGTGTGATCAACCGCGTGCGCAGCACCACCGACGTGCGCCTGTCGCAGCCCGTCGCCCTGCGCGTCCGCGCGTAGTTCGGAGGCGCGGGATGCACGGCGGGCTCCGCGACCCTGCGGAGCCCGCTTTTCATTTTCGGTCGATGGAGAGGCGTTGATGCACGTCATCGAGATCCTGCTCCCCCTGCGCGACAACGAAGGGAAGCCCTTTCCCCGCGCCTCGCTGGACCGCGTGCGCCACGAGCTTACCGAGCGCTTCGGCGGGGTGACGGCGCACCTGCGCGCCCCCGCCGCCGGCGCCTGGAAGGACGACGAGGGCGACGTGGAGCGCGACGACGTGGTGATCGTGGAAGTGATGGCCGACCAACTGGATCGCGCCTGGTGGGCCGGCTACCGCCGCGAGCTGGAATCCCGCTTTCGCCAGGACGAGATCCTCATCCGCGCCACGGCGAGCGAGAAGCTGTAGGTAACCGCAGGATACAGACGTCGTCGAACGACATCTCACTGCGTCCGCGGGGTGCCCCTCCCCCGGCCCCTCCCCGTTCGTTCCTCACGGAGAGGGGAGAACTTCAGGACGCTTCGAACAGCAGCGAGCTGGCGCCCGCGGGGCGCCCCCTTACTCGCCTAGGCTCGCACCTCCCCCAAAAAACCCTGGGGGAGGTGGACTTCGATCCCGCTTCGACAAGGTGCGTCGCACCTCCCTCACCCGCGCTGTTTGCGGGGGAGGGCCGGGGAGGGGGGCGGCCCACCATCCCGCACCACCGCAGCCGACGGCCGACAGTCCCCGGCCCCACACCCAACCTCCCCCGGCAGTTTCGGGGGAGGTGGGCCGGTGGTGCCGGCCCGGAGGGGGCCTGCTCCGACCCGTCCGAAGCGCCCCACCCCCAACCTCCCCCAGTCTTTTTTGGGGGAGGTGCGAGCCTAGGCGAGCGGAGGGGGCGCCGCCCTCGCGACACCCCCTCCGGAAGTCCAACCATCGGCTGGCTCTATACCCTCACGCCACGGACGGCGTGTGCGGCGGCGGGGAGCTCGGCGGTGGGCTCGGCGAATCGGGCGGCACGGGCAGCGTTTCGCCCTCGCGGCGGTTCCAGGTCTGGCGCTCCTCCGCGGGCTCCAGGTACAGGATGCGCACGGCCACGACGAGAATCGCCAGCAGCGGCGTGGCCACGAACAGCGCCAGGATGCCGAATCCCACCGCCAGCATCAGCTGCCACACCAGCAGCATGGCAGGCGGAATGTTCACCGCGCGGCGCTCCACCAGCGGAACCGTGATGGCGTTCTGCACCTGCTGCAGCAGGAAGTAGAACGCCGCCACGTACAGCGCCATCCGCGGCGAGATGGCGAACGCGGCCACCATGGCCGGCGCCGCCGCGATGGTGGGGCCAAAGTTGGGGATGAACTCCATCAGCGCGGCGAACGCGGCCAGCGCCAGCGCGCCGGGAACCCCCAGCAGCGTGAGCCCGATGTACGTCACCACGCCGATCCCCAGCATGGTGATGGCCTTGCCCAGCGTCCAGCGGCGCAGGTTGTTCCCCGCCTCCTCGTACGCCTGCTTCCACCGGTCGCGCGTGTCCAGCGGCGTAAAGCGCAGCAGCAGGTCGCGATAGACATCCGGCGACGCCGCGAAGAACGTCGCAAGCACCACGATGGCGAACGAGCCCAGCAGCGTGCTGATCATGTTGAACGCCAGCGGCACAAACCGGCTGATGAAGCCGGAGACCTGCGCGCTGAGCGAGCGGGAGAGCTGCGACTCCGGCCCCTGCCCCGTCTGCTGCCGGAACCACACCTGAACCTGGTCCAGCGTCTCGGGGAGCGATGTGGACAGCAGCCGCACCTGCGCCATCATCTCCGGCACCATCTTTACGAACAGCCCCACCAGCGAGCCCACGAACACGATCACCATCAGCGGCAGCGCCACGCGCATGGGCACCCCCAGCCGCGACAGCAGCTTTGCCGGCGCATGGATGACGATGGCGATGAGGATCGCCAGCATCACGATGAACAGCGCGCTGTGCACCAGCCAGAAGAAGCGCCACAGGAAGAAGAAGACCATTCCCATGGCGAAGACCCGCGCCACGTCGGCGGACCTCCAGATGATGCGGCGGACCTCTGCTTCGGCCATGCGTGTGGGCTGTGGGGGGACGGGATGCCGGTCCAGGGCCGGTGTCGCGGAGCTAGATGAAAGAACGAGGCCGCGTCCCCGGAGGGACGCGGCCTGCGTGGGCCATCACCTGCCGGGGGTCAGC
>DASTVC010000362.1:0-9585 GCA_035759295.1 Longimicrobium sp.
GGTGGGGGCAGGGAGGTGATTCGGGTGGACGGCACGCGCGTGGCCGGCGAGGCGCGATCCCCGGGGCTGTCGGGAACGGGGAGATGATGGAACGCGGTAGAGGGCCATCCGCGTTTTTTGGAGGAGGGATGCGATCGGTAGATGATGTCCGCAGTGCACCGGAGCAAGAAATCCGCGACACCCGATGCGCGATCTTGAGAGGCTCCGCACCACCACCGAATCCCGCAAACGAACGGCCTCACACGGAGGGCACGGAGGACACTGGGGATCAAACCACTCCGTGCCTCCGTGTCCTCCGTGTGAGCAGGTCGGATTCTGGAGCATGACGTGTTCAGCCGAATGGGGAAGGACGGCGTCGCCGGTTGAACACGGCGGCTGGAGATAGACGCCAGAAGCCCCGTCCGGCGTGCTTTCGCTCGCCGAACGGGGCTTTCCCGTGGATCGTCGGTGGACCGCGCGAGGGCTACTTCGGACGCGGCGCCAGCGTGTTGCGGATGCGCTGCAGCTCCTCGCGCAGCTCGCGGATGGTGCCGTCGCGCTCCTGGATCTCGCGGCGCAGCCGGCTTACCTCCGCGCTCTGGTCGCTTCCCTGGCGCACCACCACCGTATCGCTCCCTGCCGGCCGGGCGGCCACCTGAGGCTCGCAGCGCAGCCCCCCCACCCGCTGCTCGCACGGCAGCACCAGCTGGCGCGAAAGCCCCAGCAGCGTCTCGGCCTCGGGGCGGCGCGTCACGCGGCCGCCCTCCGTATCGGCCGCCACGTACATCTCCAGGTTCTGCGCCGCCAGCCCCGCGTCGTACGCGGGGTTCGACGGCTCCAGGTACAGCGTCCCCAGGTAGAACAGCGCCTCGCGGCCAACGTCGCTGCGCGGGTGCTCCGCGGCCAGGCGCTGGAACGCCGCCATGGCCACGCGAAACGAGTCGCGCTGCATGGCGGCGTGCCCCTGCCGCCACAGTCCGTCGCGGCGGGCGGCGCCGGGGCCCAGGTTCTCGGGGGCGAACACCGCGCACGCGGAAAGCAGCGCGGCCAGGAACAAGGTGCTGAGGGTCTTCATCCGGCCACGAGATCGGGCGGTCAGGACGGCCCCTGGGCGGGCGGCCGCGCGGGCAGGAACACGCGAAAGCGCGTCCCTTTGCCCTCCTGGCTTTCTGCACCGATCGTGCCCCCGTGCGCCTCCACGATCTCGCGGGCGATCGCCAGCCCCAGGCCGCTGCCCACCGAGCGCGGCTGCGCGTCGTTCTCCACCTGGTAGAACTTCTCGAAGATGCGCGGCAGCTTTTCCTGCGCGATCCCCACCCCCGTGTCCTCCACCTCCACCTCGATGCCGCCGTCGCGGGGGCAGGCGTCCACGCGGATGGTGCCGCCGCTGGAGGTGAACTTGAAGGCGTTGGAGAGCAGGTTGCCCAGCACCTCGCTCAGACGGTCCTCGTCGCCCAGGATGCGCGGCGGCAGGTCGTCCGCCAGACGGACGGGAAAGTCGATCCCGTTCTGCACCGCCAGCACGCGAAAGTCGCTGGTCAGGTCGTCGAAGAACGACTGCAGGTCGATCTCGCGCAGCTCCAGCCGCGCGCCGCCGGCCTCGAAGCGGCTCACGTCCAGCAGCCGGTGGACGAGGCGCGCCAGACGGTCCGTCTGCGCGTTCACCGCCTCCAGCGTCTTCTGCTGCTGCTCGGTCACCTCGCCGTAGATGCCGTCGGCCAGCAGCGTCACGTAGCCGCGGATCACGCTCAGCGGCGTCTTGATCTCGTGGCTGGCCACGGAGACGAACTCCGCCTTCAGCCGGTCCAGCTCGCGCAGCTGCTCCGTCATCGTATCGAAGCTGCGCGCCAGGTCGCCCAGCTCGTCCGGCCGCTCGTGAGGGATGTGCACGTGCGGCTCGAAGTCGCCTTCCGCCACCGTCGCCATCCCCCGCCGCAGCTCGCCGATCGGCCGCAGCAGCGTACGGGTGAGCCAGGTGCCGATGATCAGGGTGGCGCCCAGCGCCAGGGCCAGCGCAAGGAGCGTGGTGCTGGCCGCGCGGCGCGCCACCTGTTCCGCCTGCCGCAGCGCCCGCTCGGTCTGTCCGGTGATGGAGCGGTCCACCGCGTCCAGCCGCGGGTCCATGTCGCCGAACTGCTGCTCCAGCACGCGCCGCATGGCCGCGGCCGAATCTTCCTGTTCCGCTTCCAGCAGCGCCCGTTCGAGGCCGATGTTGGCCCCGATCCGCGACCACAGCTCGGCCACGGGCGCGCTGGGCCGCGCATAGGCGCCGTTGCTCTGCGTCTGCAGCCGCCGCAGCGCGCGCCCCGCCTCGTGCGCGGCGCTGTCGGCCTGCCTGCGCGGTCCGGCGCTGTCGGCGGGCGTTCCCCCCAGCGCTTCGCTGCTCACCGGGGCCAGGGCCGCGTACCGCCGCTGCGCGTCGTGGGTGGTCTCTACCGCGTTGCGCAGGTCGCCCAGCGCCCCCGTGGCCATCCGCTGTTCCGAAAGGCGGGCGGTGATGTCGTGGATGTCCTCCAGCGCCAGCAGCCCGTACGCGGCGGGGATGGCGAGCAGCACGGAGATCCCCACCAGCGTGAGGACGATTCGTTGCCTGAGGCTCATCCGTGTCCGCCAGTCGAGAGAGGGGTGCGCGCCGTCCGGAGGAGGGCGCAGGGCGGGCGATGCAGGAATCGCGTCACGGCGCGTCCCCCGCTGCCGGCGATGCGCGCTCGATCCGCTTCACCTCGTCCCACAGCACGTCCAGCTCCTGCAGCGTGGCCTGCCCGAAGACGATGCCGCGCTCCTCCGCCAGCCCCTCCAGCGCGCGGAAGCGGCGGGAAAACTTGGCGTTGGCGCGGGCCAGCGCGGTGCTGGGGTGTACGCTGGAGAGGCGCGCCAGGTTCACGGCGGCAAAGAACAGGTCGCCCACCTCGTCTTCCAGGCGGTCGGGGTCGGCGTGGTCCAGCTCGCGGCCGATCTCCTCCGTCTCCTCGCGCACCTTTTCCCACGCCCCGCGGGGGTCCGGCCAGTCGAAGCCGACCTTCGCCACGCGGTCCTGGATGCGGAAGGCGCGGAGCAGCGGGTCCAGCCCATGCGGCACCTCGTCCAGAATGCCGCCGCCGGGGGCGTGGGCCCGCTCGCGCGCCTTGATCGTCTCCCACGGCTCCGCCTCGCCCAGGCCGTAGAGGTGGGGATGGCGGCGGCGCATCTTTTGCTCCAGGCCGGCGACCACGTCTTCGCGGTCGAAGGCGCCGGTTTCCTCGCCGATCACCACCTGGAAGGCCACGTTCAGCAGCAGGTCGCCCAGCTCGCCGCGCAGCGCCGCGGGGTCGCCGTCGGCGATGGCGCCCGCGACCTCGTGCGCCTCTTCCAGCAGGTAGCGGGTCAGCGACGCGGGGGTCTGCGCCGCGTCCCAGGGGCAATGGGCGCGCAGAAACGCGACCAGCGCCAGGGCGCGGTCCAGAACGCCGCCGTCATGGCCGGCGGGGCGGGTTTCGGCTTGCGATCCACTCACGGTGGGCCTAGAATACTCGGTTTGTGTCTGATCCGTCAACGGTGGTTTCCCGGGCGTGGGTAGAGGTGGACCAGGCGGCGCTCCGGCGCAACCTGCGGCGCGTCAAGAACGCCGCGGGCCCGGATGCGGCCCTGGTCCCCATGCTCAAGGCCAACGCGTACGGCCTGGGCGTGGCGCAGGTGCTGCGGACCGTGTCCGCCGAGCTGTCGGCGGAGGAGCTGTTCGCCATCGGTGTGGCCGCGGTGGCCGAGGGGGAGGAGCTGCGCGCCCTGGGCTGGACGGGGCGCGTCGTCGTTTTCGCCCCCCCGCCCCCGGACGAGCTCGCCCGCGCCGCCCGCGCCGGGCTCACGCCCGCCCTCTCCGACCTGGACGCCGTGCGCCGCTGGGCCGCCGCGGCCCGCGAGGTGGGGCGCCGGCTGGCCTTTCACGCCGAGGTCGACACGGGGATGGGGCGCGCCGGGTTCCCGTACGCCGACGCGGCGGCCTGGGGCGCGGCGATCGAGGCGGAGACGGCGGACCTTTTGGAGTGGGAAGGGTGTTTCACGCACTTCCATTCCGCGGACGAGCCGGATCTCGGCCCCAGCGACGAGCAGCAGCGCCGCTTTCGTGAAGCGCTGGACGCGCTTCCGGCGCCGCGGGACGGAGCCGTCCGGCGGGTGATCCACAGCGCCAACAGCGCCGCGGCAATTCGCCGGCACGGCTACGGGGGCGACCTGGTCCGTCCGGGGATCTTTCTCTACGGGGGATCCGCCGGTCCCGGCGCGGTGCCGGAGCCCGTGGCCTCCGTCCGCGCCCGCATCGCGCTGGTGAAGGAGGTGCCGGCGGGGTGGACGTGCGGATACGGCGCCACCTACACGGCGCGGCGCCCGGAGCGGTGGGGAACACTGGCCATCGGCTACGGGGACGGGCTTCCCCGGGCGCTCTCTCCCGGGGGAGGGGAGGCGCTGGTCCGCGGGCGGCGCGTGCCGATCATCGGCCGCATCTCCATGGACATGACGGTGGTGGACCTGACGGAGGTGCCCGACGCCCGCGCCGGCGACGCCGCCACGCTCATCGGGCGCGACGGCGGCGAGGAGATCACCCTCGACCAGGTGGCCGCGAAGTGCGGCACCATCTCGTACGAGATCCTTACCGGGCTGGGCGCGCGCCTTCCGCGGCTGTACGTGGACGGAACGTGACGGACGGCGGCGCGTAACAAGACGACCCCGCGGCGGCACTGGCCGGCTGGCACGGCCCGGCCGCCGCGCTTTTGCGGGCGCCCCGGCGCCCGCGCAACGAGCATGACCCGTTCTTTCTACCGGATGCGATCCCGCTCTTTATTCGCCCTGCTCGCCGCCCTGGCGGTGACGGTGGCCGCCTGCTCCGACGAGACGCCCACCCTGTCCGGACCGGGCTCGTTCCCGCCGGGGGGCCAGGCCGTCACCCGTGAGGTAATCCTCCCCGCCGCGCGCTTCTTTCAGGTGCTGGGGGGCTTCAGCGGCTATACCGACGCCTCGGACGCGGCCTACGTCGTCGTCGCCAACCAGTACGGGGGCGAGCTGAACGCGCACGCGCTGGCCCGATTTACGGGCTTTCCGCGCACGGTGACCTATTCCCGCAACGGCGCCAGCAAGACCGACTCGGCGTTCACCTACCAGGAAAGCCGGCTGGTGCTGGGGGTGGATACGCTCGCCACCGCCGGGCGGCCCTTTACCCTGCAGGTGTGGGAGGCCGCGCAGCGCTGGGACGCGAACACCGCCACCTGGACGCTGGCCATCGACTCCGTGGGCGAGCAGACCGCCTGGACGGAGCCGGGCGGCACCCGCGGCGTGCTGCTGGGGTCGGCCAGCTACGCGGAGGCAGCGGGGGACTCGCTGGTGGTCACCCTGTCGCCCGCTTCGGTAAAGCGGATGGCGGACTCGCTCTCCGCCGGCGTGGTGTTCACCATCGCCGAGACGGGCAAGCGGGTGGAGTTCCAGGACATGGTCCTGCGCTTCTCCGTCAAGCCCGACAGCGCGGCACCGGACACCACGCTCAACTTCCTGGCTTCGCCCGGCGCCAACCTGACCACGGTCTACACGCCGGAGCAGCCTGACCCGCCCGCGGGGACCCTCGCCGTGGGCGGCATCCGCTCCGCGCGCACCCTGCTGGAGCTGGACCTGGAGCAGACCGTTCCCGGGTGCCCGGCGACGGAGACCTGCGCCGAGGTGCCGCTGAGCCAGGTGCAGCTCAACCAGGTGGCCGTCCTGCTGCGGCCACGACCCGTTCCACGAGGGTTCGGGGCGTTGAACAGCGTGCCCCTGGCGCTGCGGCTGGTGGTGGAGCCCGAGCTGGGGCGGGTGGCGCCGCTGGGGCAGACGCTGCTGGACCAGGACATCCTGTTCGCCAGCGCCGACAGCGTGCTGGCGCTGCCGGTGACGTCGCTCACCCGCACGCTGATCGCCAACGACTCCATCCCGCGCACGGTGGCGCTGGTGAGCGAGGTGTCGGGGGCGGGACCGCCGCCCACCTTCGGCGTGCTGTTCCTGGATGCCGACGCGCGGCTGCGCATCGTCTACACGCTTCCCGCCCGCCGTCCGCTGCCATGACCATCGCGCGCAACCTGGGCACCGCCGCCGCGGCCGCGGTGCTCTCCCTGCTCTCGGCCGGCCAGGCGCCGGCGCAGTCGCTGCTTTCCGCCAGCGGCCTGGGCGCCCCCCTGGAGCCGGTGGACGCCCGGGCCCGGGGCCTGGGCGGACTCCCCCTGGGGCTTCCGGATCCCACCATGTCGCTGGTGAATCCGGCGGCCGCGGTGGGGCTTCCCGCGGCCGGGCTCACCGTCACCTTCCAGGCCGACCAGCTCTCCAGCGTGGCGGGTGACCAGGACCAGGACTTCACCACCGCGCGCTTTCCCGTGATCCAGGCGGCGTTCCCCCTGGGGACGCGGCTGGTGGCCACGCTGGGGTACGCCTCGGTGCTGGACCAGAACTGGGCGGTGGAGCACGCCGACAGCATCTTCGTCACCGGCCAGCAGATCTCCGTCACGGACCGATTCCGCAGCAGCGGCGGCGTGGCGCGGCTGCGCGGCGGGGTGGGGTACCACCTGCTGCCGCGGCTGGACGTGGGCGCGGCCGTGGACGTGTACTCCGGCGCCCTGCGCGACACCGTGTACCGCGTGTTCACCGAGGGCGGCATCACCCCCAGCGTCACCGGCACCACCTACGAGTGGCAGGGGCTGGGCTTCAGCGCGGGCGCCCGCTGGCGGGGCAGCGCGCTCAGCCTGTCGGCGGCGGTCAGCGCCGGGGGCGCGCTTACGGCGGCCGCGCAGGACTCGGGGGTGGTGAGCAAGGACTACTCGCTCCCCGTGCAGCTGGACGTGGGCGGCAGCGCCCGCATCTCGCAGCGGGCGCTGTTCGCCCTCTCCGCCCGCTGGCAGGGGTGGAGCGCGGCGGACGAGGACGTGTCCGCATCCGGCGGCGCGCGCGACGCCATGCAGGTGGCGGGCGGCATCGAGTCCGAGTCGCTGCGCTTCCTGGGCAGGCCGGTGCCGGTGCGCGTGGGCGGGCGGTTCACGCAGCTCCCCTTCCGCTTCGAGGGCGCGGCCGACTTCGTGGACGAGCGGGCGGCCACCGCGGGGATCGGCATGGTGCTGGGCGGCGGCGCGGCCTCGCTGGACCTGTCGGGCGAGCGCGGCTGGCGCGGCGGCGATTCCGCCGGGCTGGACGAGTCGTTCTGGCGGGTGTCGCTCTCCCTGTCACTGCTGGGGCGGTAGACGTCGGCAGGCGCGTCATTGCCGGCCTGAGTCGGCGCGCGGCAAGGAACGGCCTTGGCGCACAAAGAGTCAACAGAGTCAACGGAGTTTTGATCACCAACTCCGTTGACTTTGTTGACTCTGTGTGAAACCCATTCGTTCGAGATTCGTCGCGGATCTGGATGCAACCTGCGCATCACGGCCCTGCAAGGGCGTGATGATCCGCGATGCAGTGGAAGGGGGTCAGGGCACGCCGGCAGGCGGGGGTTGCTCCACACGTGTGTGGATGCGCCGGGAACGGCAGAGGGATGGACGCGCGGCAGGGGGCCATCCGCGTTTTCTGAGAGATACCTATCCCGCCATCCAGGTCCCCGGCCGAACGCCGACGTCCCGCCGCAAGCGCACCGCAGCCGGTCTTCACGATCACCCGATGCGCGATCTTGCGAAGCCCGGGCCCGCGAGAAGGCCGGGGGGCGTTCCCGCAGAGGGTCGCGCGACGGGACGGTTCGCGGGATCGCGCATCGGGTGAAGCCGGAATGGTAGGTTGCGGGGCACTGCGGCGGGAAAGGGGTTGCCAGAAAAAACGCGGATGGCCCCCTGCCGCGCTTCAGTCCGCCTGCCGTTCCCGAAGTCCCCAGGGAAGCCCGGTGCGACCCGCAACGGCCGACGTACAGGACGGCTCGCTCAGGGTGCACCCGCATCGCTTGCCGCCCAGCGTGGCGTGCAACAAAATCGGCGATCAACCTCTTTTGAGGGATTCGATCGACCGGATCCACCGCATCCACCCCCACCGTACACGATGGAAGCCGCGCCCGCGAGCGAGCCCAAGCCCGGCCTGTTCCTTGCCTTCGAGGGCGTCGAGGGCTCCGGCAAGACCACGCAGGTGGCCCTGTTCGCCGCGTGGCTGCGGGAGCAGGGGCTGGACGTGGTGGTCGCGCGCGAGCCCGGCTCCACGCCGCTGGGCGAGCGGGTGCGGCAGACGGTGCTGGGTGAGGTGGGGCTGCACGTGCCCGCGCGCAGCGAGCTGTTCCTGATGCTGGCCGCCCGCGCCGCCTTCGTGGAGCAGGTGGTGCGGCCGGGGGTGGCCGCGGGGCGCATCGTGATCGCCGACCGCTTCGAGCTGTCGACGCTGGCGTACCAGGGCGCGGGGCGCGGGCTGCCGCTGGACGAGGTGATCGAGTGCAACCGTATCGCCACGGGCGGGGTGACGCCGGACGCCACGGTGCTGCTGGACGTGGATGCGGAGGTGGGCGCGGCGCGGCAGCGTGCGGAGGGGAAGTCCGCGGACCGCATGGAGTTGGAGGACGTGGAGTTCCACCGCCGCGTGGCCGCCGCCTACCGCGCGCACGCCGCGCGGGTGGCCGGGATCGTGCGGGTGGACGCGGAGGCGCCGCGCGACGAGGTGCAGCGGCGGGTGCGGCAGGCGCTGGCCGCCAGGCTCTCAGAAACATTCCCCGCAGCGGGGTTTATCAGCCGGTAAGCGGGACGCGCGCGGGTGCGTGCGTTCCTTTCCCAAGCAGGTGGTCCGGAGGTCCGATGAAGTTCAAGCGCACCGTCGTCGCGCCGCTCATGATGGGCGCCGTGGCCGTGGTTTCCGGGGGGTGGCTGCTGCAGCAGGACGTGGGCAGCCAGCAGAGCGTGTTTCAGCGCGCCCGCCTGTTCGACGAAGTGATCAACTACGTGCAGAACCGGTACGTGGAGCCGCACACCGAGGCGGACCTTTACCAGAAGGCCATCGAAGGGCTGCTGACCGAGCTGGGCGACCCCCACACCACCTACATGACGGCCGAGCAGTACGAGGACCTGCGCCGCCAGACCACCGGTGAGTACGGCGGCCTGGGGATCCAGATCTCCTCGCGCGACGGCTGGGTGACGGCGGTCAGCATCCTTCCCGGCACCCCTGCGGAGCGCCAGGGAATGCGGGTGGGCGACCGCTTTCTGGAGATCAACGGCAAGAGCGCCGAGGGGTGGAGCGACGACCAGGCGGTTCAGGAGCTGCGCGGCCCCCGCAACACGCAGGTGCAGCTGAAGGTGCAGCGCGTGGGGGTGGAGCAGCCCATCACCTTCACCATCACCCGCGAAGCCATTCACGTACGCTCGGTGCCGTACTCGTACATGGTGGCGCCGGGGGTGGGATACACCAGCCTGGTCATCTTCAGCCAGACCAGCACGCAGGAGCTGCGCGCGGCCATCGACAGCCTGCGCGCGCAGGGCGCCCGCTCGCTGGTGCTGGACCTGCGCGGCAACCCGGGCGGCCTGCTGGACGAGGGCGTGAGCATCTCGGACCTGTTCCTCCCCCGCGGCGACGCGGTGGTGGAAACCCGCGCCCGCGACCCGCGTGAGAGCGAGACCTTCCGCGCCACCACGCCCGAATCATACGAAGGGCTCAAGGTGGCGGTGCTGG
>DASTVC010000363.1:0-2491 GCA_035759295.1 Longimicrobium sp.
AGCCGCTCGTCGGCGACGGCGGTCAGCACGATCCGCCGCTCCACGTCGCTTCCCAGCCCGCCGACGGCGCGGAAGAAGGCGTTGCGCGAGGCGCCGTCGGAAAGCCGGTGCCGCTCCGGAACGCGGTTGAGAACCAGCCGCGTCTCTACGTCGCTGTCGATCCCCTGCGCCGCGCGCAGCACCGCCGCGACCCGCGTGGCGTCGCTCGCCTGGTCCACGGCTTCCATCAGCACGAGCCGCGTCTCCACGTCGCTCCCCATCCGACGGCCCACGTCCTCCATCACCCGCGTGAACTCGCCGGTGCTCATCGCGCCGCTGTTCAGGAGCGCCAGGTAGTACATCCGGCGCCCGGTGTCGCTGCGGATGTGGCCGATCTCCGCCAGCACAGCGTTCACCCCGCCGCGCGCGCGGATGCGGGCCACGCGCCGCTCCGCGCCCAGCCCGCTCTCGCGCACGGCGTGCAGCACCAGCCGCTGGGCCCACTCGCGGCCGGAGGCGTCGAGCGCGCGCTCGCGACCCTCCACGAAGTAGCGCACCTGCGGGCCGCCGGTGCCCGGCCGGAACTCCAGGCGTCGCTCGGTGCCGCCCTCGCGTTCCTCGATGGTGAGCTGCCCGCCGGCGCCCACGGAGGTCACCCAGTCGCCCGCCTCGTTGAACTCCACGGCGCCGCGCGCGCGGATCTCCATCCGCCGGCTGCCGTTGTCGTCGATGATCCGCGTCTCGCTGTTGCTGGTGATGTGCGAGTGCTCCTGGGCCGCGGCCGGCGCGCCGATCCCCAGCGCCGCCGCCAGCGCGAGCGTTCCCGCGACGTGCATCCTGAGCTTCATGTCGTTCGTTCCTGGAAGGATGGTGAGTGTTGAAATTTCAGCACTTGAGATCGTGGAAAGCCGGGCGCAAAGGCCCGGCGTCCCCCGAATCAGTCGCCCGTGAACTCGTGGACCAGGGCCTCGAACCAGCTGCGCGCGCCGGGGTCGAAGGTGCGCGGCCGCCCATCCACCGTAAAGGTGTAGACGGGGCGCCCGCCCTCGCCCGGAACGGCGCGCAGCCGCTTCACCACGCCGTCGCGCGTCTCCTGCACCAGCAGGCTGCCGCCGCGGCGAATGCTGCGCACGTCCCACCGCGCGTTGCCGAACATCACGTCCTTGGCCTGGATGACGATCTCCCGCCCGGCCAGCTCCAGGCTGATGTCGGCATCCCACTTGGACTCGGCGGTCTCGCTGTCGCGCGTGGTGCTGTTGCGCGAGCTTCCGCGGGCCACGGGCTCCGCCGGCGCCTCGGTGCGATCCGTCGCGGCCGCCGCCTCGTCCGGGCCCACCAGCGCGGAGAGGGCAACGCGGCGGTCCGTGTCGGACTCCATGGCCCGCGTGGCGGCCAGGTACGCCTCGCGTGCGTGCCCCTCGATGCGCTGCGTGCGCGCGGCCTCCGTGAGCACCACCCGCTCGTCGGTGTCGCTGCCCAGCCGCTGCAGGTGCTGAAAGAGGAGTTCCAGGCACCCCGAATCCAGCCGCCGCGTCTCCAGCAATGCGCTGAGCACCACCCGCTGGTCGGTGGACGAGGTGAAGGTGCGCAGTGCCTCGAAAAAGACGTGCGGCATGGGGTTCGCGCGGAAGGCGCGGTGGCGGATGGCGTGGTCCAGCACCACGCGCTTGTCCGTGTCGGACTCCATCGTCCGCGTCGCGCCGATGACGGCGACGATGTTGTCGTGGCTCAGGTCCGCCTTTTCCAGCAGCCGGTCCAGCACCAGCCGCCGGTCGGTGGACGACTCGATCTCTTCCGCCGCGCGGATGATGTCCGCGTAGAGATCGGGATCCTGCCGCGTCTCCAGCACCTGCAGCAGATGGGCGGTCCCGCCCGTCAGCACGGGCTTGGCGCCCGGCGCCGCCGCCTGCGTCGTCCCGCTCCCCTGCCCCGCCATCAGCGCGTCCGCCGTCTTCCCGGCCGCGGCGGCCGACTCCAGCGCGGCTTCCCGCGCCGGATCCACCTCGTCGCGGGTGCCAGTGACCTGCTGCATCGCCTCCGCCACCCGGTTCACCAGGCGCGCCGCGGGGGACGCGGGCTTCTCCGCCGGCTGCTCCGTCTGCGCGGCGGCGGCCGTCGCCGGGTCCGCCGGCCGCATCGCCGCCAGCGGGACCAGGCACGCCAGCGCCGCGGCGGAGGTGGCCAGGGCGGCGGCGCGGCTCACGCCGTTGCGGCGCACCGCGTTGTCCAGGATGGCCAGCAGGCGCCCCTCGAACTGGGAGCGGCGCGCCATGGCCAGCGCGTGGGCCGGGCCGGGCGCGGAGCCCAGCGAGCGCACGATGGTCAGCAGGTGGTCGGCGTAGTCCGCCGGCGCCGTGCCGATCTCCAGCACCGCGTCGTCGCAGGCGTGCTCGCGCTCTTCGCGCAGCTTGCGCACGGCCATCCACACCAGCGGGTTGAACCAGTAGACCACCAGCGCCACGTGCGCGATCCACTGCGTAAGCGCGTCCCAGCGGCGCACGTGCGCGAGCTC
>DASTVC010000364.1:0-10156 GCA_035759295.1 Longimicrobium sp.
CCTCGGCCTTTCCCTCGCCGATGAAGAACTTGTGGTGCGGATGGTCCACGCGCTGGACGAACGAGTCCAGCACGTCCACCCCCGCCGTGTCGGCCAGGCGCTCCAGCTCCTGGAGATGCTCTTCCGTGACCTCCGCCGCCTGCGACTTGAGCGGCGCACCCACCAGGACCGCCCGCTCCCTGGGCTCCGCCAGCTCGATCAGTTCTCGCGTGCTGATAACCGTTCCTCCGGCAAATTCTCTGGCGCGGAGTCATTCTCCGTCACCAGCCTGATGACTTCGCTCGATTCGTTGGCACTTCAGCGCCCGTCCAGATAACGCTCCATGGGCAAACCACGTTTTGGACGGCGCCTCAGGCGTAGCTCGTTTTTCGACGGAGCCTACTCCCCCGCGTCCCGCAGCAGCGCATCATACAAGCGCCCGGCCAGACGGAACCGTGTAACACGCAGCATCTCGTCGAGCACGGGACGAATCTCCGCCAGCAGTCCCCGGGCTTTCGCCTCAACCAGCACACCGGCGGCCCCCATCACGCGAAAACCCATCCAGATGGCGATGTTCCGGCCATGGCGCTCGTCCACCAGGACAAGGTCCGCCTGCACCACCGCCGCCAGCGCCAATGCCTCCGCCTCGCCATCATCGAGGTCCGTCTGCAGCGCCATGAGAAAGGAATTCTGCGCTACCGGAACGGTCCGGATCCATGAGGCCGAGACAATGTCCTGCGCCCCCGGCCGCTCGTCCTGGAGTACCTCGCCCCACACCGCGGGAGGAATGAGCACTTCGCCCTACAGGTCGTGGAGCAGGTGGAGGTGTCCGACGCCGGCGAGCGTGATGAGCGGAGACGCGTCGCTTACGACGATCACCGCGCGGCGAGACCGCGGGCCGTAACCAGATCCTGCCTGAGCTCTTCCATCCCATAGTGCATGGGGATGCCGCGATCGGCGAGAAGCTCGTTGAACTCGAATTTCTTCATCCCGGCGAGCTGGGCGGCACGGCCCAGCGACAGCTTTTCGCGCTGATACAGCACGATCGCCAGCTCCCTCCGGACTTCGGTCTCGGACAGGCGCAAGGCGCCGCTCGTTCCAGAGCTCAGCGTGAGTTCCATGTCAGTCCACGGCAGCAGTGGCCTGGAAGTATCGCGGATCCACGTGGATGTCGCGGCTGGCGAGCAGGTGTGCAAACTGGTGCCCGCCCATCCGCGCGACCTCTGCCGCGCTCTCCAGCGGTACCCCTCCACGCTGATAAAGGATGACGGCCACTTCTACCGCCATCTCCTGCATGGTCAGGCGGGTAGCAAGAAGGATGTCTTCCGGAATCGTGATCGTCATCGCATCTCCTGTCCAGAGCGTCACGCCCATCAATCTACACGCCTGCAAGCTCCTCGCCCACCCTCTCCCAGGTGGCGTAGGCTTCGGCCAGCTCGGTGGTCAGGGTGTCGCGCTCGGCGGCCAGGGCGGCGGGGCGGGCGGGGTCGGCGCCGGCGGCGTAGAGCGCGGGGTCACCGAGCGCCGCCTCGATCTCGCCGATGCGCGTCTCGATCTGCTCGATGCGCGCTTCCAGCACCTGCTGCTCGCGCTCGCGGCGACGGATCTCGTTCTTCGAGAGATTCGACGCCTTCGCCCGCGACGCGTTGGAGCCCGGCTTGGGCTCCGCGGTGCGGGCCAGGACGGCGGTGGCGGCGGACTCGGCCTTGCGGCGCGCGCTCCAGTCCAGCCAGTCGTCGTAGCCGCCGGGGTAGTCCACAAAGCGGCCGTCCTCGTACGCCCACACGCGGGTGGAGACGGCGGAAAGGGTGGCGCGGTCGTGGGAGATGAGGATCACCGTCCCCTCGTACCCGTCTAGCGCCTCCTCCAGCACCTCGCGGCTCTCGATGTCCAGGTGGTTGGTGGGCTCGTCCAGCAGCAGCAGGTTGGCCTTCTGCAGCGTGATCTTGGCCAGCGCCACCCGCGCCTGCTCGCCGCCGGACAGGTCGCCCACGCGCGCTTCCTGCTCATCCCCCGTGAACAGAAAGCGCCCCAGGTGGGTGCGCAGCTCCGGAAAGGTGAGCGACGGCGCCGCCTCGGCCACCTCTTCGCGAATCTTCTTGTCCGGGTCCAGGTGCGTAAAGTCCTGCCGGTAGTACGCCGGCCGCACCCCCGTCCCCATCGTCACCGACCCGCGCTGCGGCTGCGCCACGCCGGCCAGCACGCGCATCAGCGTCGACTTGCCGCAGCCGTTGGGGCCCACGATGGCGATCCGCTCCGCGCGAGAGACTTCCGCGCTGAATGGCGAGAACAGCACGCGCTCGCCGTACGCGCACTGCACGCCGTCCACGCGCATCACCACACCGCCGCTGCGCCCGCCAGACGCGAACTGCAGCCCCATCGCCTTTTCGTCGCGTCCCACCGCCGCCACGCGCTCCAGGCGGTTGAGCAGCGTACGGCGGCTCTTGGCCTGCTTGGTCCGCGTGCCGGCGATGAACTTCTGGATGAACGCCTCGGTGCGGGCAATGTGCGCCTGCTGCTGCTCGAAGTGCTTCTGCTGCAGCTCGCGCCGGGCCTCGCGCTGGTCCAGAAAGCTCTCGTAGCCGCCCGCGTACGCGTACGCCGTCCCTTCTTCCAGGTGCAGCATGTGGTCCGCCAGCCGCTCCAGGAACACGCGGTCGTGGCTCACCGCCATCACCGTCCCCGGGTAGCCGCGCAGGAACTCCTCCAGCCATTCGGTGGAGCGGAGATCCAGGTGGTTGGTCGGCTCGTCCAGCAGCAGCACGTCGGGCTGGGCCAGCAGCGTCTGCGCGAGACGAAGCCGCCCCAGCTCGCCGCCGGAAAGGGCGCGGATCGGCTTCTCCCACGTGTCCTGCGGAAAGCCCAGGCCCTCCAGCGTGGCATCGGCGCGGGAGCGCATCTCGTAGCCGCCGCGGCGCCGGAATTCTTCCACGTGCCTGTCGTACGACTTCAGCAGCCGCTCGGCGTCGCGCGCTTCCTTCACCGTGCCCAGCTCCTCCAGCTCGGCGTTGATGCGCGCTTCCATCGCGATCAGGTCCGCGAACGGCTCCAGCGAGGCCTCGTGCACCGTGGCCTCGCCCTGCTCGCCGCGGTTCTGGCGGAGGAGGGTGAAGCGCAGGCCGGGGTGGCGCCAGACCTCGCCCTCCGTCGGCTCATCCTCTCCCGTGATGGCCTTGAAGAGCGTGGTCTTGCCCACCCCGTTGCGCCCGACGATCCCCCACCGGTCCCGCGCGCCCACGGTGAACGAGACGTTGCGGAAGACCCAGCGGTCGCCGAACTGCTTTCCCGCGTCCTGCAGCCGGACGATGGTCATCTGCCCAGCAGCACGTTCCCGGTCTTGCTGAACGGCACCGTCCGCGACGAGCCGGCCGCCCGCACCCGCACCGTCCCGGTGGCGCGGTAGTCCACCCGGCCGCTGCGCATGATGGACGATGCCGCCGGCCCCAGCTGCGACAGCCGGAACTCTACCGGGATCGCCACCACGCGCGTCTCGCGCGCGCCGATCACGATGTCCTCGTCATACGTCCCCTCCGCCAGCCGGTCCCACTGCGGCGAGGCGGCGTCGCTGCCGGGTTGGCGCAGGAAGAGCTCGTAGTGCAGCTCGTCCGCACGGAACCCGATCGCGTTGGGATTCTCCACCCGCAGGTTCACGTTCAGCGTCCCCCCGGTGAGCCCCACGCTCCCCAGCGAGATGCCTTCCAGCTCGATCGTCGGCTTCTTGAAGCCGGTGCAGGCGGAAGCGAGCGTCGTCAGGGCCAGGACGGCCGCCAGCGTGGTGCGTTTGATCATGTCCGTTGCTCCTCTTGGTGCAGAACTGCTAACTGCATGGTTTGGGCGTGTCCCCCGCGAGCGGGGGCCGGGCTGCGCGCGCCGTAGGCAACGATACGACTGTTGCCAACGGCGTCGAGCCCCCGGCGCGCCAGGGTTCGATCTCGTTTCCTCAGGGTCCGTGCACGGCGCGCCGGTGTCTCGCCCCTGCGGGCGCGCATCCCTCACGCAACGGCTCCGCTCTACTCGCTACTCGCCGAACGAGAGCGACGGTGTGCGTCTCCACGCGTCCCACTCCGCGCCTTCCAGCATCTTCCACCGCCCACCCGGGTTCAGCAGCAGCCCGCGCCCGCACCATCCACCCACGAAGTCCAGGTCGTGGCTGCTGATCAGCACCGCCGCGCCCCCGGCCCGCCGCGCATCCAGTTCCGCGACCAGGCGCTCGGCGGACGTACGATCCAGGCCATTCAGCGCCTCGTCCAGCAGCAGGGCGCGCGGGCGGTGCAGCAGCGCGGCGATGATGGCCGTCTTGCGCCCCATCCCCTGCGAAAGCTCGCGGCAGAGGGTGCCCTCCGCGCCGTGCAGCCCCAGCAGGTCCAGCAGCCGCGCGCACTCCTCGCGCGCCGCGCCCGCATCCATCCGCCGCGCCGCCGCGAGGAACTGCAGAAACTCGCCGACGGTCAGCTCGCCGTACAGGAACGGCTGTTCGGGGACAAAGCCGATACACCCCGCCGCCAGGGTGGGGTCCTTGAAGGGATCGTGCCCGCACAGCCGCACCTGGCCGCCGTCCGGTAGCCGGTCCCCCGTCACGCACCCCAGCAGCGTGCTCTTTCCCGCGCCGTTGCTGCCCAGCAGCGCCACCGCCTCGCCGGCGCGTAGCTCAAACGAGACGCCGTCCAGCACCACGCCGCGCCGGTACTTCTTCCGCAGCCCCTCCACCGCCAGCGGCGCCGCGTCGTCCGTCCGCATCGTCATCGTCCCGCCGCGGCAAGGGAGGCGGCGGAGGCCACCAGCGCGCTCGCCGCCGCCGCCGCGACCCACATCCACGCGTCCGCGGCGCCCAGCACCAGCGCCCAGGTGATGCAGACGGGGATCACCAGCACCAGCGCCATCCCGAACGCCGCCGCCCAGCGCCCCAGCAGCCGGTCCGCCGCCGCGAGCCCCGCCGCGCGGTCCAGCCAGCGGCGCCCCTCGCGCTCCATCCGGCCGAGGCCGATGACCGCCGCCGCCTGCATGGCCAGCACCGCCGCGCCCGCGCCGGCCACCCACCCCTGCACCGCCGGCCGCTCCCCCGCGCGCAGGATGGCGAGCACGCACACCACCGCGACGGGCCACGCCACGCGTCCCGCCCAGCGGAACCGGCGCGCCACCACCGCCGCGTCACGCGCGCGAACGGCCGCGGCGCGAGCCGGCAGAACGCGCGCCAAGCCTCGGCCGATCACCAGCCCCGCGTCGCCCGCGTCCGGCGGCGGCGCGTACGCCATCTCCCCCGCCTGCGGCGAGAATCGCGGCGCCGCCCGCTCGAATCGCCGCGCCCCACGTCTCGCCAGCACCGCCGCCAGCGCCGCGAACACCGCCGTCCACGCCACTGGCGGCATCGCCCCCACCAGCGCCAGCCGCGCCGCGAACGCGCCGAAGATCACCGCCGGCAGCGGCGCCCACACCAGCGGCCCGGCACGCACCAACTCGGGATCTGGCCCCATCATCATCGACGTCAGCTCCAGCCGCCGCCCCGGGTTCGCGATCGCCGCCGCCGCGCCCGTCAGCGACGACAGCGCCATCCCCCACGCGACCAGCGCCGCGGTCGCCGCCACCGCGATCGGCCGCGCGCCGAGGGTGCCGGTCGCGACGTACGGAATCATCAGCAGCAGGATGATGAGCAGCGCCAGCGCCCCCAGCCGCACCGCGCGCAGCCAGTACGAGGCGCGCGCCGGGATGCCCAAGCGGCGCAGCAGCGCGTCGTCCGCGGGACGAAAGAGGATGGGATACGCCCAGAACGCGATCGGCGCCGCGACCAGCAGCCCCAGCGCGATCGCGCCGTCGCCATCGCGCAGGTCCGGCCGCACGGATTCCGCGCCCAGCCACAGCCCCGCGATCCCCAACAGCGCCGGCAGCCCCACCCCGATCCACGCCCCCAGCCGCGGCTGCCGGACCGGATCCGCCAGCCGCCGCGCTTCGAGGTTCAGGAGCAGGCGGAGCGGGCTGGGAGTCACGGGTAGAGCGTTCGGGAGATCAGGCACAAAGCCGGGCGCGGAATATGAGCGCGGCGGAGAGTCGCGGCAACGATACACCTTGCGGCCCGCAGATAATGCACCCAAATTTCGTGCAAGCAATCTGGAGGAAAGATGACGGCAGCCACACAGATTCATTCGACACCGATTCGCGCGCAAGCCCGGACGCGTAGCCGCAAACGCACGGACGCGCTCTCGACGACGCTCGCTTCGGGGGCGATGGCGCGCGTCATCATCGACTTCGCCGTGCATCCGGACGACGCGCCGCACGGGCGAGAGATCCAGCGGCGCACCGGTCTCACACCGCGCTCGCTGCAGACGGAGCTCGCGCGCCTGGAGTCGCTGGGCGTCGTGCGGCGCCGCCACGAAGGCCGCCTGGTTCGTTACGAGCTGGTCGAGAGCAACCCGCGCTGGCGTGCGTTGCGAACCCTGATCCGCGAGCTTGCCGACCCCGTGGACGTGGTCCGCAACGCGCTCGCCGACGTTCCCGGGATCGCCGCCGCCTTCGTGTTCGGCTCCTTCGCGCGTGGCGACACTCGGGAGGACAGCGACGTCGACGTGTTCATCATCGACGAGGGAATCCCGGAGGAGCGGCTCGCCCGCCGGACGATCGAGGCGGAAATCCTGCTGGGCCGCGAAGTCAGTGTGGTGCAGATGACGCGGGACGAGTTAGCCCAACGGATCGAATCGGGCAGCTCATTCATCGAAAACGTTTTCCGCCGGCCCAAGCTGTGGCTCGTCGGAACCGAGGCTGACGTTCAACTGGCCATGGAGAGCGCGCCATGAGCATACCCGGACGGATTCAGCAGTTCCTGGAGGGGCGCCATCTCGAGGAGTTGGCCACTCCGGATGCGAATGTCGCCGCGCTGTGGCAGAAAGCCCTCGCGTCCGCTCGTGATGCCCGGCACGCCACGACATCTCTCGACAACCAGTATGTGCTGGGATACCAGGCCCTGCTGCAGATGGGGACCGCCGTGCTGGCGTGCGCCGGGTACCCGTACGCGAGGCGCACAAGGGAACCACGCCACGACGTTCTTCGCGGTGGCGGCGCTTGGCATCGACGGGCTGGAGAAGATCGACATCCGCACCGACCATATCCGCAAGCTGCGGAAGGTGTCGGCGTACGAGGCGGCTCCCCGACGGCTCGCAGCACAGCGGCCTAGCGCGGTGTTCCCGGAGTCCAGCCGCTAGTCGAGACTCACCCCGGATCCCCTCGTTCGCGCATGCGGGCGGCGATTTTGAGCTCGTAGCCGCGGTCGGTGGGCTCGTAGAAGCGCGCGTCCTGGATCACGTCCGGCAGCGTCTGCAGGGGCGTGTAGCCGCCCTCGTAGTCGTGCGCGTACTTGTAGCCTTCGCCGAAGCCCCACTCCTTCATCAGCGACGTGGTGGCGTTGCGCAGGGCCAGCGGCACGGGCGCGTTGGCGTGCTCCCTGGCCGCCTGCGCCGCCGCCCCGCCGGCCATGTAGGCGCGATTCGACTTGGGCGCGTTGGCGACGTAGAGGATGGCGTTGTACAGCGGCAGCAGCCCCTCCGGCAGCCCCAGCCGCTCGAAGGCGAGCATTGCGTTCACGCTGACGATGCCGGCCTGCGGATCGGCC
Organism: Longimicrobium sp.; assembly: GCA_035759295.1. Lineage (GTDB taxonomy): Bacteria > Gemmatimonadota > Gemmatimonadetes > Longimicrobiales > Longimicrobiaceae > Longimicrobium. The sequence continues at coordinate 7,577 of DASTVC010000364.1, forward strand.
AGCCCCACGTCCTCGTACGCGGCCGCGATCAGCCGGCGGAAGACCGTCTTGGCGTCTTCGCCGGACTGGATCATCCGGCTGGCCCAGTACAGCGCGCCGCTGCCGGAGCTGGCGCGCAGCGACTTGTGGAACGCCGACAGCATCTCGTACATCAGCGAGGTGTCGTAGCGCGCCGTGGGCTGCTGCAGCGCCTCGCGCGCCTCGCGCACCGTGATGCGTCCGCCCTGCCCCACCAGACGCGCCGCGATCTCCACCCCCGTCAGCGCCTGCCGCGCGTCGCCGCCGGTGTTGCGCACCAGCACGTCCTCCGCCTCGTCATCGATCGAAACGCCCGACGCGCCCAGCCCCCGCCCCGCATCCTCCAGCGCGCGGCGCACCAGTCTGCGCAGGTCGTCCTCCGTCAGCGTCTCCAGCACCAGCACGGTGGATCGGGAGAGCACGGCAGGGTTGATCTCGAACCCCGGATGCTCCGTCGTGGCGCCCACCAGCGTCATCAGCCCGGATTCGATCCACGGAAGCAGAAAGTCCTGCTGCCCCTTGTTCAACCGATGGATCTCGTCGATGAACAGCAGCGTGCGGCGTCCGCCCCTGCGCCGCGCCTCGGCCTCCTTGACTACCTCGCGCAGCCGCGGCACCCCCTCGCTCACCGCGTTGAACGGGACGAACGAGGCGCCGCTGTCCGTGGCGATCACCCGCGCCAGCGTGGTCTTTCCGCTCCCCGGGGGGCCGTGGAGGATCAGATTGGGCAGATGCCCGGCGGCCATCAGCCGGCGCAGCGTCCCTTCCGGCCCCGCGAGGTGCTGCTGGCCCACGATCTCGTCAAGCGTGCGCGGACGCATCCGCTCCGCCAGCGGCGCGGAGGAATCTACCGCGGGCGCGACGGCATCGGCCTTCGAATCGGGCGGCGGCCCGGCGTCGCCGAAGAGGGAGAGGTCGGTCACGGCTCCACGTATCCGCGCACGAGAAGGTAGGTCACGTAGAACAGCCCCGCGCCCAGAAAGATGGCCAGGGAGGTAGCGTGGCTGGGCTTCTTCTGCACCTCGGGGACCAGATTGGAAGCACCGACGTACAGCGTGACTCCCGCGCTCAGCGCCAGCCCCGTCGTCGACAGAATCCGCACGTACTGCGTGAGCACCACGCCCAGCACGGTGGAGAGCCCCAGCAGCCCCACGGCGCCGATGGCGCGCTTGGCGCTGTTGCCGCTGGCGAGCATGATGGACGCCACCGTGACGCCCTCCGGCACCTTGTGCAGCAGGATGGCGATGAACACCAGCAGCCCCAGCCACTTGCCCACGCCGAAGCCGCTGGCGATGGCCACGCCGTCGAAAAAGGTGTGCAGCAGCAGCCCCAGGAGCGCGGTGATGCCCACCCAGCGGCTCACCATCTCGTCGTGGTGCGTTTCCTCACCAAAGTGAAAGTGCTTGATCAGGACGTGCTGCGTCAGGTGGACCAGCAGGTAGCCGATCAGCACGGCGAGCGCGGCCGCCTCACCGCCTTCCATGGCGTGCGGGATCATCCCCACCAGCGCCGTGGCGATCATGAACCCCGCGCCGAAGGCGATCAGCAGCCGCTGCGTGGCCCGGCCCGTGGGCGAGGCGGCGGTGATGACGAACCCGCCGATCAGGTTTGCAGCGGCCGCCGCCAGGGCGTACCACAGGGCCGTGCTCAAGTCGATTCCGGGCGCGTCGGAGTGAACGGGAGTGAAGCGCCGGAAAGTAGTACGAGAGTACGAGAGTACGAAAGTACGGGCGTTTCCTCCGTACTCTCGTACTTTCGTACTCTCGTACTCCGTCCCGCCTTACCCCTCCAGCACCACGAACGCCGCGGCCGTATCGTCGGTGTGGGTGATGGACAGGTGGATGCGGGACACGCCCTGCTCGGCGGCGGCCTCCGCCGCGCGGCCGCTCAGGCGCAGCGAGGGCGCGCCGGAGGGCGCGGAGACCACCTCCACCTCCGTCCACCGCCCGCCCAGGCCCCAGCCGGTGCCCAGCGCCTTGAAGAACGCCTCCTTGGCCGCGAACCGCCCCGCGAACGATTCTGTCGCGGATTTGGATGCACGGCATCGCTCCACCTCGGCCTCGGTAAAGAATCGCGCCAGCGCCGCGTCGCCTCGCCGCTCCATCAGCTGCGCGAAGCGGGGGATGTTGACCAGGTCCACGCCGATGCCCGCGATCACGCGCGCCGCCTTGCGCGGGACGCCGCGTGCCCGCAACGTGAGCGCGCCGCGCGGCAGACGGCACGCCATTCGCAACCCGCCGCGCGCGGATCATCCACAGGAACGGAATCGGAGGCAGGGAAGACGTGGCGCGGAAGCCCTGGAGGGCCAGAGTTCGCATGTGGACCGCGATTGCCGCAGGCGCAGTCGCCGGCATTGCGTTTGGATGGTTTCTGGTGCAGATGCTGATCTTGAGGTGAAGGGTGAGGGAATAGGGAATAGGGAATAGCCTGCGCGGCTCGGGGCACGGCTGCCTCTGTGCCGCGTTGGCACGAACTGCGTCTCGGAGATAGCCGCGAAGCACGGCTGGGACCCTCCCCTCCCTCCCAATCTTTTCTTGCTATTCCCTATTCCCTGTTCCCTAT
>DASTVC010000365.1:0-12552 GCA_035759295.1 Longimicrobium sp.
CCGCGTTGTCGCAGATGCTCGCCCGGACCGTGTTCGTCCCCGCCCGCAGCGTGAGCGTCGCCGTCGACGTCGAGGCCACGCCCCCCACGACCGTGCCCACGGACGAGTGCGTGAACTGCGTCGTCACCACCGTGTCGTTGAAGATGATGGACCGCGTGCTCGTCTTCAGCGTCGCGTTGTCGAAGAAGCGCACCGACACCAGGATGCTCGGCGACGTGAAGGTGCCGGACTGCGGACTGATGGTGACGATGGGATCGCCCCCGTCCGTCTGCGCCCGCAGGGGGGAAACGCCCAGGAGCACCCCGACGAGAGTGACCAGCAGCGAAGCAAGGGGACAGGAATAACCAGCCCGGAATGGGATAAGGAATCGCATCAGATTGACGGAGAGGCGGGGATGGGACGGAGGGACGTGGATTCAGGCAAGCAAACGTATGGCAAAACGCGGATTGCCACAACCGCCCCGAAGGCGGTGCAGATCAGGCCAATAATGATTCAGTGGGAGTGCTTTGCGCCGTTCGGCAGGCCCGGCGCGGATCAAGCATGTACGCGCTACGGTGCGCGTTTCGTGGACCGCGCACGTTCTGTCTCCCCCACTGGTTCCGCGGTTGAACCGCGCGCAAGGCCAGGCGATGTGCGCGGGGTGTGCGATCAGCGCTCCCCAGGTGGGAATCCTCCGTCACACGCGCAGCGTCTCCCACGTCTCCGCCAATCGCTGCGCCAGTGCGCGCTGGCGCTCGCGCAGCTCCAGCAGCGCCTGCCCGCGCCGCGCGCGGATGAAGAAGCGCCGCGCCTCGCCGCTGGCGCGCCGCCACATGTCGATCACGATCACGGTGAGAATCGCCACCACCGGGAGCAGAACCAGCGCGGGAACGCCGATCTCCCATCCCCATATCCACCATGCGATGCCGGCGAGAAGCACCGTCCACACCAGGTGCAGCGCGATGCCGATGAGCGCCTTGTAGGTGGCGCGGATGTCCTGCGGCGGCTTTGCGCGGTCCGCCAGCACGCCGGTGAGGCGGTAGGGGATGTAGAACAGCGCCACCCCCACGATGGCGATGGGGAGCAGCGTGCGCAGCACCGTCAGCTGGCGAAAGGTCCACTTGGCCGCTTCCGCCGCGCTGGCGGAGGCCTTTACCTCCACGGGCGTCATCCGCAGGACGCGCAGCGTACGCACGTGCTGGTGGACGGCGTGGGCCAGATCCTCGAAATCGTCCGGGCGCTCGCGGCGCAGGCGGGCCAGGCCGGTGGTGGTCTCGCGCGTGCGCCACACCCGCGACGCGGGCGAGGGGTCGGTGGGGAACTCCGCGGAATACACCGCTTCCGCCATCTCCACCAGCGGCGCATCCTCCCACCGCTCCAGGTTCACCGTCACCGCGCGCATGGCCTGGTCGATGCGCGCCGTCAGCTCGCGCACCGCCTCGTAGTCATCCACCCCGCGCCCCTGCAGCCCCTCCCACGCCACCGGCTCGCCGACGACGGCCAGCGCCTCGCTGCGAAAGGTGTCCTTGCGGCGAAACGTCAGCCCCACGGGGATGATGGGGATCGGCCGCCCCAGCAGCGCGGAGCCGCCCAGCGCAATGCGCGCCGCCCCCGTCTTGAGCGGCGCCAGCGAGGGGTTGCTGTGGCTGAGCCCCTCGGGAAAGATGGCCACCGCCGCGCCCTCGGCCAGCACCGCGTACACGGCGCGAAAGGTGTCCTCGTTCTTCGTCACCTCCGCCTCGTCGTCCGCGCGGCGGTAGACGGGGATGGCGCCCGATCCGCGCACCAGCCACCCCACCATGGGATCGGTGAAGAGCGGCGCCTTGGCCAGGAATCGCACCGGCCGCCCCGCCACCGCCGCCACCAGCGCCGGGTCCATCAGCGAGTTGGGGTGGTTGGCCACGATGAGCACGGGCCCCTCCGCCGGCACCTTTCCCCCCGAGATGCCCAGGCGGTAGAACGTGGTGGTCGCGAGCTTGGCGAATTTCGGAAAGAACGGAAGAAGCCACACGGCAGGGCAGGGGATTCAGACGGACGGCGGAGGCAGGAGCCCGGAAGGTAGGCGGGGGGATGGGAGGACGGCAACCGGGTGCGGGATGGGCGGCGGACTGCGAAAAGCGTCGAGCTGCGTCCGCGGGGTGCCCCTCCCCCGGCCCCTCCCCGTTCGTTCCTCACGGAGAGGGGAGAATTCGATCCCGCTTCGATCGCAGCCGGAGCACACGGCACCCTCCGTACACCCCTCCCCCGCAGTTTGGGGGAGGGGTCGCCAGCCGTCGCGAGGAATGAGCGAAAGGCCTGGCGGGGGTGAGGGCCCCCGCGGGTCGCGCCACCCCATCACCCGTTCACCCGTTCACCCCATCACCCGTTCACCTCACGTCGCTCCCCAGATGCTCGGCCCACTCTGCGCCGGCGGAGGCGCGGCGTTGGCGGCCGCGGCGGCGCCGTTGAAGCGGTCCCACTCGGCGCGGAGCTTTGTGTAAAGGTCGTGCAGCGGCGCGCCGGGCTCTTCGTACTGGCCCGTGCGGTATTCCACCAGGTGCCGCAGAAGGACGAAGCAACAGGTCGCCTCGCCCGCCAGCGACTGCGTGGTGAACTGCGAGGGCGCCGTGAACCACAGCGTGGTGGGCATGCGCTCCGCCGTCTGGGCCAGCGTGACCAGCTCCGGGCCGGGGCGCAGCCAGGGGTGGTTCTCGAAGAGCGTGGGCTGGTTGCGCGCCATCGAATAGATCAGGTTCGAGATGCGCTTGCCCGTGAACGCCTTGTCCTCGAACACGCGCCCGAACACCAGCCGCCGGATGCGCGCCATGAAGATGCTGGAGGTGAGCGCCAGCAGCGACGTAATCCGCAGCACCAGCATCTGGATGAACTCGGGGGTGGTGAGCTTCTTCAGGCTGCTCCACGCCTCCACCTCCACCGTGTTCTGCAGCAGGCGGTTCACGTCCTCCATGCGCCGGTGCCCCCACCACAGCGCGCCGGCGACCCCCGCCGCCAGCAGCCCCGGGAACAGGTAGAGCAGCAGGTTCTCCGGATCCCACGTGCCCTCGCGCACCGACCGCCAGCCGTGCCAGCCCAGCACCACGGCGGAAGCAAGGGCCAGGAGGAACAGCAGGCGGCCGATCCAGAACACCCCGTTCAGCGTGAGCCATCCCCGCTTGGTGGGATTGGGCGGCACGGTGTACATCTCGTCGTTGCGCGCGCTTACGTCGGAGATGATGAGCGTGGTCGCCGTCGACTCGTCGAAGGCCAGCAGCAGGCTTTCCACCCCCTGGTTGTCGTACACGCCGCCGTCCATCAGCGGCAGCCCGGCGTCGAAGTTGGGGCCCAGCTCGTTGAGCGCCGCATCCAGCGGGTACTGCGCCGGCCAGTGGAACTGCTGCGGAAACACCAGCGGCTCGAACCCGCCCGGAAAGCACGACGACGCGGCCACGATGTCGGCCAGCCGGATGTGCTGGGCCACGGCCCGGGGAAGGGGATAGTTGCGGTTGCCCAGGATGGTGCGGGCGCGGCGGCTGGCGCGAAAGCGAAAGTCCAGCCCGGTGTGGAACTCGGTGGAGTTGAAGATGGCCTCTTCCAGCTGCAGCCCCTTTGCCCCCAGCACGTCGCCGAAGCGCCGGTCGCCGAACAGGTTGGGCCGCGCGTACACGTCCGCCGCCGCGCCGATCAGGCTGGCCCACTTGTGGCTGTCGTGGTCCCGGTTCCTGGTGAGCCCCGCCAGCGCCTCGGCGATCACGTTGTTGCCGATGAGGTACTTGGAGAACTGGTCGTAGAACTCGCCGAACGGCTTTCCCTCGATCAGGCTCACCACCCACGCCATCCCGCAGATGGTGCCGCCGGAGACGGTGGAGAGGCCCACGACGCTGGGGAGCAGCCCCACGCGGTCCATCAGGCGCAGCGTGCCCAGGTGGAACGCCGCCGCGCGGTAGCCGCCGCCGGAGAGCGACATGGCCAGGTTCCCCAGCGGCCGCATCGGATCGAACGACGCGGCGGCCTGGGGTGCTTCGGCGGGGGTGGCTTCGGATGGGGATTCGGGCGAAACGTCGGGATCGAAGTCTTCTTCTGCGATGGAGCCGGGCACAAGGTCGGTCATGGAAGGGGCCTGTAGACGGGCGGGGAGTGGATGGAAGACGAAGAATAGAAATCCCCGCACTCCCCTCGGTCAATGAACTCCTCGCCCGCGCCCCATCGATTGTCCCGAATGCCGCGAATTCAGGCCTTTGCGCGTTTACTCGGCTTCCTCCAGCACTAATGGCTGGTACTCCGGGTGGCGTTCGATGTAGGAGCGGACGAACGGGCACCACGGCGCCACCTTTACCCCGCGGCTCTTCGCGTCCTCCAGCGCGTGCTTCACGATGCGGCCGCCGATCCCCTGGCCCTCCAGCTCCGAGGGCACCTCGGTGTGGGTGAGATAGAGCGCCCCGTCGCGCTCCATATACTGCAGCACCGCCGTGCCGCCTTCCACCGCCAGCTCGTAGCGGCCCTGCTGCTTGTTGTCGGTGATCCCGCCCTGTTCCTGCGCCATCCGTCCTCCGTCGTCATTGTGCGCCTCGCTCCGTCCGTCCGCGGAGCCTGCCTCCCCTGCGCAACCGCCGGACCACGCGCCGCGGTGCCCCTCCCCCGGCCCCTCCCCGTTCGTTCCTCACGCAGAGGGGAGAATTCGATCCCGTTTCGACAGGCACGGCTCTTCGCCAGCCGTCGCGAGGAACGAGCGAAAGGCCTGGCGGGGGTGAGGGGCCCGGCTAGGTACCCAGGAAGCGCTTCGCCACGCGGATGTAGCGCCGGTCCTGCTCTTCCTCGGGCAGCGCCTCGGCGGCCTGCAGCAGCTTGCGGACGTGGCGGTGCAGGCGCGGCTCGCCCCAGCGGTAGCCGGTAGCGGCTTCGGCGCTGGCGGTGTTGGCGTCGCGCGCGGCCTCGATCAGCGCCCGCGCCGCCGCCGCATCGAACTTCGGATCGTCGCGCGCCGGCAGCCCGAACAGCCCCGGCGGCACGAACCCCGAATCCTCCTTCACGAACGCACGAGACATCGTCAGTGCTCCGCATTCCTGGTCGATTTGCAGATCCGTCCGTTGAAAGAGCAAATCTGCTGCCTTCGAACAAAAGGATTGCCTCACGCAGAGTTATCAGAGTTAGCGGAGTTCAATCACGGTATCTCCCCGGACGTAAGTGCGAGGGAACGGCACGAGAAAACTCCGCTAACTCCGCTAACTCTGCGTGAGGCCCATTCCGTTGCGGTGGCTGGCGAAGCGACGGGCCCATCGGATAGGATGCGGAATCCCGCTGAACCGAACCCGATCTCGCTCGATCGCATGATGCGTGTGAAGCTCGTCCTTCTTGCCCTCCTGCTCGCCGGATGCGCGTTTGGAGGTTCGTCGTCCACGTGGCCCGGGATGGGCGACGCGCGCGGCGGGGTGCCGGTGCTGGCGTGGCACAACTTCAAGGAACAGGTCGGGCCGGAGGACGGCACGCTCACGGAATCGTACGCGGATTTCGAGGAGATGATCAGGTTTCTCGCGGAGAACGGCTTCCACTCCGCGTTTCCGGACGAGGTGCGGCTGGGCGCGCGGCAGGTGATTCTCACCTTCGACGACGGCACCAAGGGGCAGCTGCGCGCGGCGGAGATCCTGGAGCGCCACGGGTTTCGCGGCATCTTCTTCGTCATCCCCGCCCGCACCGCCCGCAGCGACGAGCGCCTGCTGAACGCGGACGACCTGGAGCGGCTGGCGCGCGCCGGCCATCGCGTGGCGGCGCACGGCTACGATCACCGCAGCCTCCCCGGCTCCGGCACCGAGGTAGCCGCCTCGCTGGCGCGCTCCACGCGGCTGCTGGGCGAGCGCGCACAGCCCACCGCCAACTACGATTTCGCCTTTCCCTTCGGCCACTACACGACGGAGATCGCGGAGGCGCTCGCGGGCGGCTACCGCTATCTGCACACGGTGAATCCCGGCTACTGGGACGGCAGGTCGGCGCTGCTGCCGCGGATGCTGGTGATGTCCAACGTGGATCGCGCGCTCTTTCGCGACTACGTCCTTGCCGGAGCCCGCTATCACCCCACGCTGGAGCCGCTTACGCCGGACGGCAGCGTGGCGGGCCGCATCGCGTTCCGCGCGCATGGGCCGGTGCCGCGAGGGCTGGAGCTGTTCGCCATCACGGTGGATGCGAACAATCGCAACTACGTCAGCAATCCGCTGGGCGAGCTGGTGCAGGTGGCGGGGGATACCGTCTGGGTGGACCTGGCCGGCTACATGGCGCGCCACTATCCGCCCGGCCGCGCCGTCATCAGCTACGCGCTGGTCACGCGGGTGGATGGCGAGATGCGCTACGCCTCGCCCGGGGTGATGCACTGGACCGGCGACCCTATCGCCGCGTTCCGCCCCGCGCCGCGGCCGGTGCGCACGGATACCGTCACGGCCGCGCAGCCCGCGAACTAGCCGCGCCGCACGGTCCGCCGCCCGTTCGCCAGCGCCGCGCGCACGGCGGTGATCCAGCGGTCCGGAAAGCGGGCGGAGTCCGTGGCCCACGGCTCCACGCTCTCGACGGCGTTCGCGAGCCCCGCCGCCTCGTCCGCAACCGCGCCGGCCAGGATGCGCCCCATGTTCGGCAGCCGCGCCGCCCACGCGGGATCGGTGTCCACCTCGAAGGCGGCGGCGAGCGCGCGGGCGTCGGTCTCGGGCAGGTGCCGGCGCTGCTGGTCGCGGAGGAGCGCGCAGACGTCAACCAGCGCGCGGTAGCGGCCGCCGTGGCCGGGATTACGGTAGATCAGCTCGTCGTGCAGCGTCTCCAGGTAGCGCTGCAGCAGCCACCGCGGCATCCCGCGCGCGGCCAGCACGCGCCCCAGCCACAGCACCTGCTTTTCCACGAAATCGGCGTCGCCACGGGCCACCATCACCAGCCACGCCCCGTCGCTTCCCCCGAAAAGCCGCCCCCGCTCGCCGTAGCGCTCCAGGTAGTACGGTGCCTCGCGCAGCGACGCCTCCGTCGTCCTCCGCACCGCCTCCAGCTCCGCCGCCGACGCGGTGACCGGATGCACGCCCGCGAACGGGTTGATGGCTGCCGCGGCGGTCGTTTCCATGATGGGGAGGTCCGAGAAACGCAAGATGCGCCGAATCGCTGCGAACGGCGCGCAAGTAGCTTGCCCGCATAACCTTGGACAAAGCTCGATTCGCACGGAATCACCCCGTGAGCCCCGTTCAGGAGCGAATGAATTCGCCGCTGGAAATTCGCAGAATACGCCTGCGCGGATTGTGGCCGCCGCTGTTGGCGCACGGCGGCCGATCACGAGCATCCCGACGGTAGATTTCTCAGTCGCGCGCCGGGTTCAGTGTATCGGCGGGTGCAGCGCGGCGCTCCTTCGAAATGACAAATTGGTGCACGGGAACCTGTGCTCGCGTCACCCCTCTCCCGCGCAGTTTGCGGGAGAGGGGCCGGGGGTGAGGGGTCCGCGCGAAGCGCGACGCCGTTGCCGTTGCGGGCCGCGACCCCGCTGTTACGCCCCGCGGGTGGAACGGTGACGGGGCGGGGCGATACATTGGGCGGATGAGCGACACCACCTTCACCCCCCGCCCGTTTCATCCCGCCTGGTGGCTGCCGGGCGCGCACGCGCAGACCATCGCCGGGCGCTACATCCGCCCGCCGCACGGCGTGCACTACCGCCGCGAGCGGCTGGAGACGCCGGACGGTGACTTCCTGGACCTGGACTTCGCCACGGTCGACGGCGCGCCGCCCGCCGGGGACGACGCGCCGCTGTGCGTGGCCGTGCACGGGCTGGAGGGGAGCGCTCAGTCGTCGTACGTGCTGGAAACGGCCCGGGTGCTGGCGGCGCACGGCATCCGCACCGTCGCGATGAACTTCCGCTCGTGCAGTGGCGAGCCCAACCGCACCGCGCGCTTCTACCATGCGGGCGAAACGGGCGACCTGGCCTTTCTGCTCGACGTGCTGTCGGAGCGGTTTCCGGACGCCACGCTGCTGGGCGCCGGCTTTTCGCTGGGCGCCAACGTGCTCCTCAAGTACCTGGGCGAGCGCGGCGAGGCGTCGCGCATCCGCGCCGCGGCGGCCATCTCCATCCCCTTCGACCTGGGGCGCGGCTCGGACAAGCTGGCCGCGTCGTTCATGGGGCGGGTGTACACGCGCCACTTCGTCCGGCGGCTGGTGGTGAAGTACCGGCTCAAGCGCGCGGCGGGGGTGCGGATGGACGGCGTGGAGCTGGATGCAAAGCGGATGCGCCGGTGGAGCTCGTTCCGCGACTTCGACGACGTGCTCACGGCGCGGCTGCACGGATTCGCGGACGCGGACGACTACTACACGCGCAGCAGCAGTGGCGGATACCTGCACGGCATCCGCGTTCCCACCCTGCTGGTGCACGCGCTGGACGACCCGTTCGTCGACGAGCGCGCCATCCCGCACGACGTGATCGACGCCAATCCGCACCTGCACACCGCGTTCGTGCCGCGCGGCGGGCACGTGGGCTTCATCGAAGGGCCGCCGCACGCGCCGCGCTTCTGGGCCGAAGGTGAGGCGGCGCGCTTCTTCGCCGGCCACGTGCCGTCCGCGGTGAACGGTGCGCGTTGACCGCCGCGGCGCGGGGAGGGGCGCCCCGCACTGAACCGGGCCGTCCGCGCAGGGTATCCGGTAGCGTGGCCAGTCCCTGATCGCGCGTGGATTCCACCGGAGTCCCCGAAACCGGCGGTGCCGGTTGGACCGCCACCTGCACCGATCCTGCGTACGCCCAGGGCGGCAAGCGAATTCGAGAAAAGAACGGACGAAACGGAAGATATGACGGACGTAGTAGACGCGGCGGCGGTAAAATCCACCTTCGGGCGGACGGTCGAGGAGCGGTTCACCAACCGGCTGATGCTCAACATCCCCACCCGCGGCAACCCCGCCGTGGAGCGGCTGATCGAGCGGATGAACGCCGACGACGAGCTGTACGCGCTGTGGCTGGCCGCCAACGTGAACGCCGTGGAGCGGCTGGGGATGACGGACCACGGCCCGGTGCACGTAAAGATCGTGATGAACATCGCCATCAAGCTGCTGCGCGTGCTCACGGAGCACGGCGTGCAGCCCGGCGTGGTGAAGAACTACGGCATGCGGGTGGAAGACGCCGAGGTGGTGGTGGTCATGGCCTCGCTGCTGCACGACGTGGGGATGTCCATCCACCGCAAGGACCACGAGGAGTTCTCGCTCTTCGTGGCGCAGCTCAAGCTCCGCGAGCTGCTGGAGGGCATCTACCCGCGCGGGCAGGCCACCATCATCCGCTCGGAGATCCTGCACGCCATCATCGGCCACCGCGCCGGCGGCAAGCCGATGACCATCGAGGGTGGCGTGGTTCGCGTGGCGGACGCGCTGGACATGGCCAAGGGCCGTTCGCGCATCGCCATGGAGGCAGAGGGGCCCATGATGAGCATCCACTCCATCAGCGCCGCGGCCATCGAGGCGGTGCACATCGAGACGGGGGTGGAAAAGCCGGTGCGCATCCGGGTGGAGATGACCAACTCCGCCGGCATCTTTCAGCTGGACCAGCTGTTCCGCGAAAAACTCTCCGGCAGCGGCCTGGAGAACTACGTGGAGGTCGAAGCCCTCATCGAAGGCGAAGCGGAAAAGCGCCTGGTCCAGACCGCGTACCGGATCTGAGTCCGGACCGGGCGCGACGAGTTCGCCCCGGGCGGGGTTCCGCCCGGGGCGATGTCATTGCCGCCCGGGTACTTCGGCGCGCCTCGTCAGGCGAAGCACCAGGCGCCCGTCTCCCGGTCCACGCACTGTCCGCTGGCGCACTTGCAGATGATCTGCGGGCAATTGGTCGTGGTGCAGATGCGGTCCTTGGCCGCGCCCCCGGGCGAGGCCACCGCCTGCGATACGCCGAAGCTCAGCGATCCCGTCACCACCGCCGCAAGCGTCCAGCGCGCAGCTCGATTCACGATCCTCATCTCGTCCTCCAGGTTTTGAATGGTTGTGTCGCAAACGCGACGGGCCATAGGTGACGTTACGTTCACTCACCATTCAAGTCAATAAAATCGTTTTGTACGGGGCGGGCGCGGATGACGCCCCTGGGGCCGCGCGCCTTTCGCGCGTAGCCGCCGGTCCACAAGATACGCATGCCGAACGTCGCCGATCCGCGCGAGAGCGAATCGACGGGGCGTGTACGCGGCGGCATGCGCCTGGCTGTGAGTTGCGCTTTCCTGATTCACCCTCCCGAAATCCATCCGTGCGCGTACTGATTACCGGCGGTGGCGGGCTGCTGGGCGGCGAGCTCATCCGCCAGGCGCCGTCCGGCATCGACCTTCACGCCACCCGCCGCGCGTCGCCGGTCCGGGTCGCGGAGCCGCACGTCGTGGAGCTGGCGGATTCCGAGGCGGTGGAGGCGCTGTGGATGCGGATTCGCCCTCAGCTCGTCATCCACACCGCCTATTCCGCGGCGGAGGGCGAGCGCGACGTGTGGCGCGCCACGGAAAGCGTGGTGCGCGGCTGCCGGGTGGCCGGCGCGGCGCTCGTCTACATGAGCACCGACGCGCTGCTGGAGGGCGAATCCTCCCCGTACGACGAGGCCGCGGAGCCCGCGCCGGTGCACGACTACGGGCGCTGGAAGGCGCGCGCGGAGCTGCACGTGCGCGGAGAGATGCCGGACGCGGCGGTCATCCGCACCTCGCTCATCGTCCGCGCGCAGCCGCCGGACCCCAACAGCGCATGGGTTGTGGATGCACTGCGCCGCGGCGACCCTGTGCGCCTGTTCACCGACGAGCTGCGCTGCCCCATCGCGGTGGAGGACCTGGCCGCGCAGCTGTGGGAGGTGGCGCTCCTCTCGCCGGAGCGGCGCGCGGGCGTGTGGCACCTGGCCGGCCCGGAGGCAGTGAGCCGCTACGCGCTCGGCGTCCTGCTCGCGCTGCGGCACGGGCTGGATCCATCCGCCATCCTCCCCGCGCTGAGCGCCGCCGCCCCCACGCCCCGCCCGCGCGACCTGCGCCTGCTCACCCGCCGCGCCGACGCTGAGCTGCGGACGCGCGCGCGGCCCGTCAGCGCGGTGCTGTTTCCACCGCGCTGACCATCACGAGAGGCGAAAGACACCGCCGCTGACCGTCGCGAGAGGCGAAAGACACCGCCGCTGACCGTCGCGAGAGGCGAAAGACACCGCCGCTGACCGTCGCGAGAGGCGAAAGATCCCGCTCTGACCATCGCGAGAGGCGAAAGACACCGCCCCCATCTGTCATTTCGAAGGAGGCGCCGCGTCGAACCGTCTGCCTCTCCGCACTTTGGCGCCGACTGAGAAATCTACTCGAACCCGCTCGTGACCGTTCGTCGAGCCGTCAACCTGCGGAAGCTCAGGCCGAATCGTGGAATTGGGCAGCGCGGCGTCGCCCTGACCCGATTCCGCAGGTCAAGGGCTTGGCGACTGATTACGAGCAGCCCGAGAGTAGATTTCTCAGTCGGCGCCAACCTACGAGGTAGACGACGATTCCACGCGGCGCCTCCTTCGAAATGACAGGTTGTAGGGCGCGGAGGGCCTTTATACCCGCAGAATACCCGCAGAGTCAGCGTTGCTGCGGAAGACGGAGGAAATCTACGGTTTTCCAGGAACGGTAACACGATTTATGGAACGTACGTTGTGCTTTCCCACGCCTCCGATGCGTGCTATTGTGTCAGATTGATTCGCCCCCGCCAGCCTGCCACAAACCGAGGTGCTCACGATGGACCGCCAGCGCCGAATCCACCTCTGCTCCGTCCTGACGCTTCTCACACTCACGCTGCTCGCCGCGATGCCCGCCCGCGCGCAGGACCACGCGCATGGGGAGCATGGCGCGCTGGGGAGCCTGCGCTTCCCCAGCTCGTGCAGCGCGGCGGCGCAGCCGGCGTTCGAGCGCGGGGTGGCGATGCTCCACTCGTTCTGGTTCGACCAGGCGCAGCGCACCTTTCAGGAGGCGGCCGCGGCGGACCCGGCGGGGTGCGCCATGGCGCAGTGGGGGGTGGCCATGACGCTGCTGGGCAACCCGTTCACCGGCGCGTCGCCCGCGGAGCCGCGGCTTCGCGAAGCGCTGGCCGCCGCCCGCGCCGCCGTGGACGGCGCCCGCACGCCGCGCGAGCGGCGGTACGCCGAGGCCGCGCTGGCGCTGTACCAGGATTACGCCACGGTGGACCACCGCACCCGCCTGCGCGCGCACGAAGAGGCCATGCGCCGCCTGCGCGAGGCGCATCCCGACGATCCCGAGGCGGCCATCTTCTACGCCCGCGCCGTGATCGCCAACGCGCCGCTCAGCGACGCGACCTACGCGCGGCAGCTGTTCGCGGCGCAGATCCTGGATTCGCTCTTCCGCGTGCAGCCGGACCACCCGGGGCTGGCGCACTACACCATCCACGCCTACGACGCGCCCCCCATCGCCACGCACGGGCTGGAAGCCGCGCGGCGGTACGCGGGGATCGCCCCGGCGGCGCCGCACGCGCTGCACATGCCCTCGCACACGTTCACGCGCGTCGGGTCGTGGCAGGAATCGATCGACACCAATCTCGCCTCCGCGGAGGCGGCGCAACGAGAACATTCGGTGATCGAGCAGCTGCATGCGCTCGACTACCAGACCTACGCCTACCTTCAGA
>DASTVC010000366.1:0-5940 GCA_035759295.1 Longimicrobium sp.
ACACCGTCCGAAGCCACACCATCACACCATCACACCATCACACCATCACACCATCACACCATCACACCATCACACCATCACACCATCACACCATCACACCATCACACCATCACACCATCACACCATCACACCATCACACTACCACCCGTTCACCCCGTCACCTACTCCCCCGCCGGATCCGCCGGGTCCCACAGCAGCGTGCTCGGATGCGTCTGCTTCATCAGCCGGTCCAGGTCGTACACGAAGTTGCTGCGCGTGTACTCGGCGTTCTCGTAGTGGTTGCCCACGTGGATCGCCTCGACCGGGCACACCTCCTGGCACATCCCGCAGAAGATGCAGCGGAACTCGTCGATCTCGTAGACGATGGGGTAGCGGTTCCCCTGGTCGTCCTCGCCGGGCACCAGCTTGATGCAGTTGGCCGGGCACACGGTGGGGCACAGGCCGCAGGCCACGCACTTGGGGCGCCCATCGTCGTGCGTCTCCATGACGTGCGTGCCCCGCCAGCGCGGGCTGAGCTGCTTCTTCTGCTCGGGGTACTGGATGGTGACGCCGCTGCGGTCGCCGGCGCTCTTCGCCATGTGCCGGAAGGTGAGCGCCATCCCCTTGAGCGTGGCCCGGATGTACGAAGACTTCCGTACCGGGCGCTTCATCACTACGACCTTGGCCGCCATATCCGCTACCTCGCCCCCGCGCGGGGGGTGGTGAGTGCCACGCGCATGGCCTCGGCGCGCTTGCGGGCGCGCTCACGGGCGACGATGCGCTTGTCTTCCATCGAGCCGGTGCCCTCGAGCGTGTGGCCCTTGTCCATCAGCCACAGCACCACGAAGAGCATCACCGCGTTCACCGCCGTAAGCACCAGGCCGCCCCACAGGGTGATGTAGCCGCGGCCGCCGGTGGGGCCCACCTCCACGAAGGGATCACCCAGGGAGTCCAGCCCCAGCACCGTCGCCGCCGTCACCACCACCACGCCCAGCGCCACGGGAAGCATGATCTTCCACCCCAGGTCCATCACCTGGTCGTAGCGGAACCGCGGCACGGTCCAGCGCACCAGCATGAAGACCATGATGAAGAAGAAGGTCTTGGCGCCGAACGCAATCAGCGAAAGCAGGGTGATCCACACCGCCGGGGTGTTCCCCACCCACACGCCGTCCACGAAGCCCAGCATGTCGTCGCGCTGCAGGCCGGGGATGTCCCACCCGCCCAGGAACAGCGTGGCCATCAGCATGCTCACCGTGAGCACGTGCGAGTACTCGGCGATGAAGAACATGCTGAACTTCATGGCGCTGTACTCGGTGTGGTACCCGGTCACCAGCTCGCTCTCCGCCTCCGGCAGATCGAACGGCAGGCGGTTGGTCTCGGCGAAGCAGCTGATCCAGAAGAAGAAGAACGAGGCGGAGAGCGGCAGCGCGAACCACAGGTTCATCCGCTGCTGCGTGTACACCACCTCGTTCAGCCCCACGTTGCCCACGACGAAAAAGATGGACATCAGCGACAGGCCCAGCGAGATCTCGTAGCTGATCATCTGCGCGCCGGCCTGCAGCCCGCCCAGCAGCGCGTACTTGTTGCTGCTGGCCCATCCCGCCATCACGATGCCGAACACGCCCAGCGAGCTGAACGCCAGCAGGAACAGGATCCCCACCGGCAGGTCGGCGATGATCATGGGCACCACCCCCCACGGCGTGGGAAGGGGCGCCGCGAACGGGATCACCGCGAACGTCACCATCGCGGGGATGATGGAGAGCATGGGCGCCAGGGTGAAGAACACCGCGTGCGCCTCGCCCGGGTTGCTTTCTTCCTTCAGGATGTTCTTGAGCCCGTCGGCCGCCGGCTGCAGCAGCCCGCCGGGGCCCACGCGGTTGGGGCCGATGCGGTCCTGCATCCACGCGCTGATCTTGCGCTCCAGCAGCGTGAGCATGGCCACCGTCACCAGCACCACCACGAAGACGAGCAGCAGCTTGACGACGGACGTCCACAGGTAGGCGTTCGCCGACAGCTCTCTCAGGTTCCCAACCGCTCCAGATTGCATCCGGAAGTATCCAGTGCCGGGTGACAAGTCCCTAGTGCCTAGTACCGAGTACCAAGTGCCGAGTCAGCGTACCCGTGCCGTTTCCTTCACTCGGCACTCGGATCCTCGGCACCAGGTACTTCCCTTCCTCAGTCCCCCGCCTGCCCCACGGCTTCCGGCAGCGCGGCGCCCTGCGCGCCCAGGTCGCCCCAGGAGAGCAGGCCGAACTCCGGCCGCACCGCGGCGAGGCCCATGAACGCGTCCGCCGCCGTCCCCGGCGCGCCCGCGTCGCCGATGCCGGCCAGCAGCACACCCAGGATCTGCCACGCCGGGCGCGCCATCCCCGGCGCGCGGAGCGCCGGCCAGAAGCGCTGCACGCGGCGCTGCACGTTGGTGAACGTCCCTTCCATCTCCGCGAACGTCGTCGACGGCAGGACGAAGTGGGCGTTGCGCGCCGCGGGGCTCAGCTGCTGCCCCACGTAGACGAACAGCGACGCGTTGGCGCCGAAGTCCGCCGGCGCGTCGTTCAGCTCGTCACCCAGGACGAAGAGGACGCCCGTGTGCCCGGCCGCCGCCTCGAGCCCGCCCTTGCCGTCCGCCCCGCCCGTCCGCCCGAAGCCGAACAGCTCCGCGCCGGCCACGTTGGCCGCGCGATCCGTCCGCAGCGCCAGGTCCGGAAAGCCGGGGAGCACCACCTCTTCCCCCTGCTCGCAGCGGAACACGCCCGACCCGCCGCCGACGGCTTCCATCACCCGCCGCAGCGCGCCGATGTCCTCGTTCGCCGCGAAGGGGCTGACGACGGCCTGCGCGCCGCCGGCGTGGCCGCGCAGCGCATCCGCCAGCCGCAGCAGCGCGTCGCTCCACGACATGGGGACGTGGCGGCCGGAGGCGTCGCGCACCAGCGGCGCCTCCACGCGGTCCACGCGGTTGATCCACTGGTAGTTCAGCCGCCCGAAGTCGCACATCCAGTGCGAGTTCACTTCCGGATTGGGGCGCGGCTTGATGCGCATCACCTGGTTGTCGCGCGTCTCCAGCCGGACGTTGCACCCCTGCGTGCAGTTGGGGCAGATGGACGGCGTACGGTCCAGGTCCCAGGCGCGCGCCTTGTGCAGGAAGTCCTTGCTGACCAGCGCGCCCACCGGGCAGATGTCGACGATGTTGTCGGCCCACAGGTTCCCCGTGAGCCCCTCGTCGAAGAAGGTGTCGATCACCGCGCGGTGGCCGCGCTGGACCACCGTAAGCCGCTCGTCCTGCGCAACCTCGCGCATGAAGCGCACGCAGCGGGTGCACATCACGCAGCGGTCCGCGTAGAACAGCACGTCGCCGCCAAAGTCGTCGCGGCCCAGCACGCGCTTGGGCTCCTTGGTGCGCCCCATGGCCGGCCCCTCGGCCGCCACGTAGTCCTGGAGCTTGCACTCGCCGCTCTGGTCGCAGACGGGGCAGTCCAGCGGGTGGTTCACCAGGTAGAACTCGAGGACGCCCTCGCGGGCCTTGAGCGCGGCCTCGCTCTCGGTGTTCACCACCATGCCGTCGGCCACCGTGCCCACGCAGGCGGGCACCAGCTTGGGGCTCTTCTCCACCTCCACCAGGCACATGCGGCACTGGGCGGGCGCGGAAAGGCCCGGGTGGTAGCAGTAGTGGGGAACGTCCACGCCGGCCTGGGCGCAGGCATCCAGCAGGCGCGTGCCCTTGGGCACCGCCAGGGTCATTCCGTCGATGGTGACGGAGACGTTCTCTACCGCGGGAGCAGTCGTTTCGTCGGCCATGGCCGTCTTTCTGATATGCGTTCCGGAGCGCGGCTCAGCGCGCGCCGGCCATGGCGAAGTCCCCGGCCTCCATGAGGGCCAGGTAGTCGCCGCGGAACTTCTGAATGCTGGATACGATGGGCGCCGCCGCCGCGTCGCTCAGCACGCAGATGGTCTTGCCCGTCATCTTGTCGCTGATGTCCAGCAGCGTCTCGAGGTCGTCCGGCGTGCCACGCCCCATCTCGATGCGCCGCAGGATCTTGGAGCTCCACGCCGTCCCCTCGCGACAGGGCGTGCACTGGCCGCAGCTCTCGTGGGCGTAGAAGTCCACCATCCGCCGCACCTGCTTGACGACGTTGGTCCCCTCATCCATCACGATCACCGAGCCGCAGCCCAGCATGGTCCCCGCCGCCGCCATCGACTCGTAGTCCATCCCGATGTCCAGCTCGTCCGCCGTCAGGATGGGCACGGACGATCCGCCGGGGATCACCGCCTTGATCTTCTTGCCGCTGGGAGTTCCTCCACAGATGTCGTAGATGAACTCCTTGAAGTTGAAGCCCAGCGGCACCTCGTAGTTGCCGGGCCGCTTCACGTGCCCGGAGACACAGAAGAGCTTGGTCCCGACGGACTTTTCCGTCCCCCACTGCTTGTACCACTCGGCGCCGTTCTGCACCACCTGCGCGGCCGCGATCAGCGACTCCACGTTGTTCACGGCCGTGGGAAAGCGGAACGCGCCGGCGATGGCCGGATACGGCGGCTTTACCCGCGGCTCGCCGCGGCGGCCTTCAAGCGAGTTGAGCAGCCCCGTCTCCTCGCCGCAGATGTAGGCGCCCGCGCCCACGTGCAGCGTGATGTCCAGGTCGATGCCGCTCCCCAGGATGTTCTTGCCGATGTACCCCGCGGCGTACGCCTCTTCGATGGCCCGCGCCATGATCTGCGCCGCCTCGAAGAACTCGCCGCGGATGTAGATGTAGGCGTGCTCGGCGTTGATCGCATAGGCGCCGACGAGGCACCCCTCGATGAGCGCGTGCGGCGTCCAGCGCATGAGCTCGCGGTCCTTGAAGGTCCCGGGCTCGCTCTCGTCGGCGTTGCAGACAAGGAAGTGCGGCTTTCCCGGTTCCTTCTTGGGCATGAAGCTCCACTTCATCCCCGTGGGGAACCCGGCGCCGCCGCGGCCGCGCAGCCCCGACTCCTTGACGACGTTGACGACCGCCGCGCGGTCCATCCCCAGCGTCTTCTTGAGCGCCTGGTAGCCGCCCAGCTCCAGCCAGCCCTCCAGCGTCCGCGCGCGCGGGTTGCCGAAGTGCTCGGAGAGCAGGCGGACTTCGCTGTCGTGACGATACGGATAAGCCATGAGAGTGCCTAGTACCTAGTACCAAGTGCCGAGTACCCGCTCCCCGCGCCGTTACTAGGCACTAGGTACTTGGCACTTGGCACTGTCGCTCCGAAGCCTGCCCTCACGTAAGTCTCTCCAAGATCGCGGGCACGTCGTCCGGCCGCACGTTCTCGTAGTATCGTTCGTTGATCTGGACCGCCGTCGGAAATCCGCAGGCGCCCAGGCACTCCACCTCCATCACCGTCCACAGCCCGTTGGCGCTCATCTCCCCCGGCTCCGTCCCCGTGTGCTTGAGGAACGACTCCAGCACCGCGTCGCCCCCGCACAGGTTGCACGAGATGTTGGTGCACACCTGGATGAGGTACTTCCCGACCGGGGCCAGGTTGTACATGGTGTAGAAGCTGGCCACGCCGCGCACGTACGCCGGCGGCAGCTGCAGCTTGGTCGCCACCTCGTCCATCGTCTGCGGGCTCAGAAAGCCGCGCAGCTCGTGGGCGAGATGGAGCGCGGGAAGCAGCGCCGCCTGCCGGTCCGGATAGCGGCTCAGCACCTTCTCCAGCCGCTCCTCGTACGGCCCCACGAAGAGGGGCGCCTCGGGATTGCTGGTCGACACCTGGTACGGCATCGTCCCCGCCACGGAAGCGTGGCCGCCGTCCGCGGGACGCTGGCCCACGTAGCTGATGCCGCGGATCTGGTCCTCGTCCAGCGCCGGAAACTCGCCCGTGTCGCCCGCGAAGCCGGGGTTCTTGAGCGCCGCCGGCCACGACGACGGGTCGTACTCGCTGCCCGCGCGAATGGGGGTGGCGCTCATCGGTCGATCTCTCCCAGCACGATGTCGAGCGACGCGTTCACCG
>DASTVC010000367.1:0-4954 GCA_035759295.1 Longimicrobium sp.
GTCGCGCGCAAACGGTTGCATGGGTTCGGGTTCTTCGTGGGCGCTCCCTCAGGAAATCAACGTTAAGGATCTTTCTGGATCGCGACGGACCTTCCATGCGTGCGGACCCCGCCCACGCGAGCAGGTGAAGCCCCGCGCGGACGCGCCAGCGGCCGAGGCGGGGCTTTCCGCAGTCCCAGCGGCGGGTTTACCCGCTCACGCGAGCCGAGCGCGCCGGGGTTCTGGGCGATCCATCCTACTCGCCCAGCACGCGGGCCAGGCCCTCGATGATGCCCGCCCAGCCCTCCTCCGTCCTGCCTGCGTACTCCGCCCACTCGGGCTTCATCTCGTGCGTCAGCGTCAGCTCGCACCCCGACTCCAGCGGCACGATGTCGATGGCCACGCGGTCGCCGTCCGGCGCGTTCCGGTCCACGGAGAAGGTGAAGACCAGGCGGCGCGGGCGATCGATCTCCAGGTACTCGCCAAAGTGCTCCGCGTCCCCCTCCGGACGGCGGTCGACGAAGAGATAGCGGCCGCCCACGCGCGGGTCCAGCTCGGCGCGCACCATCTGCCCCGTGGCGGTGGCGAACATGAAGCGGCCGGCCTTTTCCGGGTCCAGGAACGCGTCGAACACGCGCTCCGCGGATGCGGCGAAGCGGCGGGTGACGCGCACCACGGGGCCCTGCGCGGGGTTGGTCATCGTGCTCCTTTCGGGTGAGGGGTGGATGCGGCCGCGTCCTCGGCCTGCAGCAGGGCGTCGAGAGCGTCGAGCCGCGCGGTCCAGGCGGCGCGCTGCGCGTTGATCCAGGCGGCGGCCTCGTCCAGCGCGGCGGGGGCAAGTGAGAGGATGTGCTCCCGCCCCGCGCGGCGCCGCCGCACCAGCCGCGCGCGCTCCAGCATCCGGATGTGCTTGCTGACGGCGTTCAGCGACATGGCGAACGGCTGCGCCAGCTCCGTCACCCGCGCGTCGCCGCCCGCCAGGCGCTGCAGAATGGCGCGCCGCGTGGGGTCCGCCAGCGCGACCAGCGTGTCGTCCAGCGTGGACTGCGTCGTCTGCATCTTCATCATTCAACCTTTTAGTTGAATATGATGTGATACGCTCAACTGTGTCAACGCCGCTCCATGCATCGCACCGAATCGGCCACCTGTTGAAAGTCGACAGGAAACGTCGTGACGCTTGCCAGGACGCGCTCGGCGTGCGAATGTATCTATGGCCGGATGAACGGCTTGACCCGGAACCGCTGCGTGAGTACGATGGGAAACTACCCGAACGCGACTGTTTGCGCGCTCACCACCATCACCGCGACCACGACCCGTAGCACGGGCCGCGGCCGGGAGCGCTCACGCCGGTAAAGACGGCGCAGGCACACCGGCAGGGCGGCCCGTGAGATCTGATCACGGGCCGCTTTCTTTTGTCCGCCACCGTTCGCGCGGACCCCTCCACTCCGGCCGTAAGAGTCTCATGAGTCCCGAGCAGCTGGTGGTACACAAGTTCGGCGGCACGAGCGTCGCCAGCGGCGAGCGCTACCGCGCCGTCGCCGACATCGTGCAGGCGCGGCCGGAGGCGCGGAGGGCCGTCGTCGTCAGCGCCATGAGCGGCGTGACCGACGCGCTGGTGCGGGCCGTGGAGCAGGCCGGCGGGCGCGACGGCGGCTACCGCGACCAGCTGGCCACCGTGCGCGAGCGCCACCGCGCCGTCGCTCGCGAGCTCCTTCCCGGCGCCGAGGGCGAAGAGGTGCTGGCCGCCCTGGAGCGCGACCTGGCCGACGTGGACGACGTGCTGCGCGCCGCCTGGATCGTGCGGCACGCCCCGCGTGGCGCCGCGGACCTGGTGGTGGGGCTGGGCGAGGTGTGGTCCGCGCGGATGCTGGCCGCCTACCTCTGCTCCCGCGGCGAGGACACGGCCTGGCTGGACGCGCGCGCCGTCCTGATCGCCGAGCCGGGCGAGCAGTCGGCGCGGGTGGACTGGGCCGCGTCGCGGCAGCGGCTGGACGCGTGGACCCGGGCGCGGGGCGGGCTGCCGCAGACGCTGGTGATCACCGGCTTCGTGGCGTCGACGGCGGCGGGGGTGCCCACCACGCTGGGGCGCAACGGCAGCGACTTTTCCGCCAGCATCTTCGGCGCACTGCTGGGCGCGGACGAGATCCACATCTGGACCGACGTGGACGGCGTGATGAGCGCCAACCCGCGCCTGGTTCCCGAGGCCGTGGTGCTGGAAAGCCTCTCCTACCGCGAGGCCATGGAGCTGGCCCACTTCGGCGCCAAGGTGGTCCACCCGGAGACGATGAGCCCGGCGGTGGAGCGCGGCATCCCCATCTACATCCGCAACACCTTCCGTCCCACCGCGCCGGGCACGCGCATCGACCCGGACGGCGGCGCGCGGATGATCAAGGGGATCTCCACGGTGGAAGGCGTGGCGCTGGTCAACCTGGAAGGGACGGGGATGCGCGGCCTCCCCGGCCTGGGCGTCCGCCTCTTCACCGCGCTGCGCGAGGCGGGGGTCACGGCGCTGATGGTGAGCCAGGGAAGCTCGCAGCACTCCGTCTGCTTCGCCGTCCCCGCGGCATCGGCCGAGGCAGCGCGGACCGCGATGGAGGAGGCGTTCTTCGCGGAGCGCCACCACGGGCAGATCCAGACGCTGGAGGTGGACGCCGACTGCTGCATCCTCGCGGTCGTGGGCGACGGGATGGCGGGGCACCCGGGTGTGGCGGCGGGCGTCTTCGGCGCGCTGGGGAAGGCGGGGATCAACATCCGCGCGATCGCCCAGGGCTCGTCGGAGCGCAACATCTCCGTCGTGGTCGACGGCGCCCAGGCGCAGCGCGCGCTCCGGGCCGTGCACGCCGGCCTCTACCTGTCGAGGCAGACGCTGTCGATCGGGATCATCGGCGCGGGGGTGGTGGGCGCGGCGCTGCTGGACCAGCTGGCGGCGCGGGCGGAGACGCTGCGCGCGGAGCACAACGTGGATCTGCGCGTGCGCGCCATCGCCACCCGCAAGCGCATGGTGCGGGACGAGCGCCGGCTGCCGCTGGAGGAGTGGCGTGGCCAGCTGGCGGCGGGCGAGGCGTTCGACCTGGACGCCTTCGTGGACCACGTGCAGACGGAGCACCTGCCGCACACCGTCATCATCGACTGCACGGCGGACGAGGACATCGCGCGGCGCTACGCCGGCTGGCTGCGGCGCGGCATCCACGTCATCACCCCCAACAAGCGCGCCAACACGCTGGAGATCGACTACTACGACGAGCTGCGGGAAGCCGGCCGCGGCCCCGGCGCGCACTACCTGTACGAGACGACCGTCGGCGCGGGGCTCCCCATCATCCAGACGCTGCGCGACCTGATCACCACGGGGGATGAGGTGCAGCGCATCGAGGGCGTGCTCAGCGGCACCCTCTCCTACCTGTTCAACGCGTTCGACGGTGTCCGCCCCTTCAGCGAGCTCGTTGCGGAGGCGCGGAAGCAGGGCTTTACGGAGCCCGACCCCCGCGACGACCTTTCCGGCACCGACGTGGCGCGAAAGGTTACCATCCTGGCGCGGGAGATGGGGCTGCGGCTGGAGATGGGGGACGTGGACCTGGAAGGCCTGGTGCCGGAGGAGCTGCGCGAGGGGAGCGTGGACGACTTCCTGCGCCGCCTGGCGGATCACGACGAGACGCTCACCGGCTGGTGGCGGGATGCGCACGCGCGCGGCGAGCGGCTGCGCTTCGTGGGCGTGGTGGAGCGCGACGGCCGCGCGACCGTGCGCCTGCGCCCCTACCCCGCGCAGCACCCGTTCGCGCGGCTGAACCTCACGGACAACATCGTGCAGTTCTCCACGCGGCGGTACACGCCCAACCCGCTCATCGTGCAGGGGCCCGGCGCGGGGCCGGAGGTGACGGCGGCGGGCGTGTTCGCGGACCTGCTGCGCCTGGCCAGCTACCTGGGAGCCCGCTTTTGACGATGCCGATGAGGGCCACCGCCTTCGCCCCCGCCACGACCAGCAACCTGGCCGTGGGCTTCGACATCCTGGGCCACCCCGTGGGCCCCGCCGGCGACCGGGTGACGGTAACGCGGTTGGATTCCCCCGGCGTGGTGATGGGCGCGGTGAGCGGACGCGCCGGCCCGCTCCCCACGGACCCCGCCGCGAATACGGCCGGCGGGGCGATCCTGCGGCTCCTCGCGGACCACGCGCCGGAGCTGGGGGTGGAGGTGTCGATCGAGAAGGGGATTCCGCTCGGCTCGGGGATCGGCGGATCGGCCGCCTCCGCCGTGGCCGCCGTCGTCGCGGCGAACGCGCTGCTGCCGACGCCGCTGCCGCTGGAGGAGCTGATGCCGTACGCGCTGGCGGGGGAAGCGATCGCCAGCGGCGCGGTGCACGGGGACAACGTGGCGCCGTCGCTGTACGGCGGACTGGTGCTCGTCCGCAGCGCGGAGCTGCCGGACGTGGTGCGCCTCCCCGCCCCGCCCTCGCTGCGGTGTGTGATGGTGCTCCCCAAGCAGCGGCTCGACACGCGCGCGGCCCGCGCCGTGCTCCCCGCCACCGTGCCGCTGCACGACGTGATCGTGCAGTCCGCGAACCTGGCGGGCGTGATCGCCGGCTGCTTTCTGGACGACCTGCCGCTGATCGCCCGGTCGATGCGGGACGTGGTGGTAGAGCCGCACCGCGCGCCGCTCATCCCCGGCTTCGGCGCGGTGCGGGCGGCGGCGATGGATGCGGGCGCGCTCGGCTGCTCCATCAGCGGCGGCGGCCCCAGCGTGTTCGCCTGGTGCGACGGCGACGAGACGGCGCAGCGCGCCCGCGTGGCGATGGTGGAGGCGTTCGCCGGCGCCGGCGTGGCGGCGGAGGGGTGGACGTGCGCGGTGGGGGGCCCGGGTGCGCGGCTTGAGGAGGTGGAGTGAGGGTGTGAGGGTGTGAGGGTGTGAGGGTGAGGGTGACGGGGGACGGGGGACGGGGGACGGGGGACGGGGGACGGGGGACGGGTGACGGGGTGACGGGGTG
>DASTVC010000368.1:0-7062 GCA_035759295.1 Longimicrobium sp.
CCGCTGAACGTCCGCGTCGCCTTCCTGGAGCGGGGCACCCGCGACCTGCTCCAGGTGGGCGGATTGGGTAAAGATCATGATCCGATTGAGCGTGTATACACTGAGGTCGGGGATGAGTTTCAGCCCCACGCCCAGCCGTACGCCGCTCAGCAGGTTCATCACCTCCTCGAAGCTGGTGGACCGCGCGTGCCGCAGCAGGCCGTACGCCCGCCACACCTTGTCCTCGATGACCACCGGCGCGTCGCGCAGCAGCACGCTGCGCGCCTGTGTCTCGTACTGCACCACCTGCTGCACGATGCGCTGCAGGTGGTCGATCAGGTCCTCCTCCGTCTTGCCCAGCGTGGTCTGGTTGCTGATCTGGAAGAAATTCCCCACCACTTCCGACCCCTCGCCGTACAGCCCGCGGAAGGTAAGCCCCACCTGGCTGATCCCCTGCAGCACCTTGCCGATCTCCTGCGTCAGCACCAGCCCCGGCAGGTGCATCAGCACCGAGGCGCGGAGGCCGGTCCCCACGTTCGTCGGGCACGACGTCAGGTAGCCGAACTCCGTGTGGAACGCGTAGGGAAGGCGCTGCCCCAGCTCGTCGTCCAGCCGCTCCACGTCGCGCCAGGCGTCGCGGAGGCGGAATCCCCCCACGATGTTCTGCAGGCGGAGGTGGTCCTCCTCGTTCACCATCACGCTCAGCGCCTCGCCGGGCGCCATCAGCAGCGCGGTGTGGCTGGGCGTGGCGTGGCCGTTGGAGCCGATGAGCTCGCGGCTGACCAGGTGGCGCTCCAGGAGGAGCTGCCGCTCCGCTGACTCCAGCTCGCTGACGACCAGCTGGCGGCCTTCCTTCAGCGAATCCGCCACCCCCGCCGTCTCCAGCGTCATCCGCAGCACCTCGCGCCGGTCGTCGCGGTCCGCCCGCGTGCCGAAGCGAAAGTTCTGCAGGTTGCGCGCGAGGCGGATGCGGGTGGAAAGGACGATGTCGCTGTTGGGCCCGTCGGCCCGCAGCCAGGCCAGCCCCGCGTCGGGCATGGCGCCCAGGAAGCCGTCGGCCATGGTCACACCTCCTGGCCGGCTTCGAGCCGGCGGATCTGGTCGCGCAGCCCCGCGGCGCGCTCGAAGTCCTCGCTCTCCACCGCGCGGGCCAGGCTGCGGCGCAGGCTTACCACCCGCGCCGTGCGGTCGGTCTCGCTGGGGTGCGGCGGCAGGTACACCTTGCCGGTGTGCTGCGTGCCGCCGTGCAGCTTGCGCAGCAGGCCGCGCAGCGAGGTGTCGAACGTGGAGTAGCAGCGCGCGCACCCCAGGCGGCCCGTCTTCTTGAAGTCCGCCAGGTTCAGCCCGCAGCTGGGACAGGTGCCGGCGGAGGCCACGGTCTCGGACGCGATCGCCTTCCCCATCTGCGCGATGAAGTCGGCCAGGGGCGCGTTGGCGGGCGCGCCGGACGAAAGCCCCATCTGCTCCGCGCACGGCTCGCAGAGGTGGCGCGTGCTCATCTCGTTGTTCTGGATCTGCGTGAGGTGGATGGCCGCCTCGTTCTTGCCGCAGTTCTCGCAGAGCATTCGTCGAATTCCCTTCCTTACTCGGACGCCTGGGCGGGACCGGCCTCCGGGCCCACCGCCACCAGCTGCCCGCCGTGCAACCGCAGAACGCGGTCCGCGCGCGCGGCAAGCCCCAGGTCGTGCGTCACCAGCACCATGGCCGCGCCCTCTTCCCGGCAGACGGCGAAGAGCAGGTCGTGCAGCCGCTCGCTGGTGTCCGGGTCCAGGTTGCCGGACGGCTCGTCCGCCAGCACCGCCAGCGGGCGGTTGGCCAGGGCGCGGGCCACGGCCACGCGCTGCTGCTCGCCACCGGAGAGCTGCGCCGGCTTGTGCGTGGCGCGCGGCGTAAGCCCGATCAGCCCCAGCAGCTCCTCCGCCCGCTTGCGCGCGTCGCGTTCCGACGTGCCGGCGATCAGCTGCGGCATCATCACGTTCTCCAGCGCGCTGAACTCGCGCAGCAGGTGGTGGAACTGGAACACGAAGCCCACGTTCCGCCCCCGCAGCTCCGCCAGCGCCTCTTCCTTCAGCGAGGCGATCTTCTGTCCGCCGACGAACACCTCGCCCGCGTCCGCGTGGTCCAGCGCGCCCAGGACGTGGAGGAGCGTCGACTTCCCCGACCCGCTCTGGCCGATGATGGAGACCATCTCGCCCGGACGGACCTCGATGTCCACGCCGTCCAGCACCTGCAGCCGCGTGCCGTCGCCGCCCAGGTAGCTCTTGCGCACGCCCCGCGCGACGATGGAGGGCTTGGCGTCGCTGAACGTGGCCGGCGAGAAGGGCGCGGGCGGCTCGAACGGCGACTCGGACGCCGGAAAGGCGCTACTCATGGCGAATCGCCTCCACCGGGTCCATGCGGGCGGCCTGCCATGCAGGATACACCGTTGCCAGGAACGAGATCAGCACCGTGGCGAACAGGATCACCAGCAGGTCCAGCGGGTCGATCTTCACCGGGAGGTAGCTGACGAAGTAGATCTCGCCCGGGATGCGGATGAGCTTGAAGCGGTCCACCACCCAGGTCACCACCCCGCCCAGCGACCCGCCGATCAGCGCGCCCACGATGCCGATCACCAGCCCCTGCACCATGAACAGGCGCAGGATGCGCTGCGAGGTCATCCCCATCGACTTCAGCACGCCGATCTCGCGCGTCTTGTCCGTCACCACCATCACCAGGGTGGAGACGATGTTGAAGGCGGCGACGATCACGATCAGCAGCAGGATGAGCGTAAGGGCCAGCTTCTCCAGCTTGAGCGCGGAGAAGAGCGAGGCGTTCATGTTCATCCAGTCGTCGGTGCGGTACGGGATGCCCAGCGCCTGCTCGATGCGCCCGGAAAGCTCGCGCGCCTGGTAGGGATCCTCCGCCCGCACCTCCAGCCCGCTGACGGCGGCGCCCAGCCCGGCCAGGTCCTGCGCGGCGGCCAGGGTGGTGTAGGCGAACTTGTTGTCGTACTCCCACATCCCGGTGCGGAAGCCGCCCACGTACTCGTACATCTCCATCTTGGGGACGATGCCCATCGCCCCGATGCGCGCGTTGGTGAAGGAGATGAGGGTCACCGTGTCGCCGGGGATCAGCCCCAGCCGCGCGCCCAGCGTCTGCCCCGCCGCCAGCCCCGGAAGCCCGCTGCGGGTGTGCTCCAGGTCGATGCGCGCCTTGCGCAGGATGCCGGGGATGTCCGTGACCTGCGCCCCGGCCGCGGAGACGTCGATGCCGCGGAGGACGGCGGCCTCGGCGTACTTGCCGCGGTTCTGCATCCCCACTTCCGTATGGACGAAGGGGGCGGCCGCCACCACGCCGTCGACCCCGCGCACCTTGACCAGCGGGGCCTGCCACTCGTCCATCCGCATCCCCTCGCCGTAGGTGAGGACGAAGACGTGCGGGTTTACGCCCAGGATCCCCTTCCGCAGCTCGTTCTGCAGCCCGTTCATCACCGCGGTGACCACGATGAGCGCGGTGACGCCCACCGCCACGCCGCCGATGGCGATGAGGGTGATGAGCGAAAGAAAGCGCGTCCCCCGGCGGCTGGCCAGGTAGCGGCGCGCGACGCGCCATTCGAGCTTCACGGGAGGCCCCCGGACGGCAGGGAACAGGGAACAGGGAATAGGGAATAGCCGGCGACGGCCACTCCCTGTCCCCTGTACCCTGACACCTGTTCCCTGTAGTCGATCACTCGGGCCTCATCGTGGGGAACAGAATCACGTCGCGGATGGACGGCTGGTTGAGCAGAATCCTCACCAGCCGGTCGATCCCCATCCCGAAGCCGCCCGTGGGAGGCATGCCGTACTCCATGGCGCGGAGAAAGTCCTCGTCCAGCGGCTGCGTCTCTTCGTCGCCCGCGGCGGCCAGGCGCTTCTGCGCCTCGAAGCGCTGGCGCTGGTCGATGGGATCGTTCAGCTCGCTGTACGCGTTCAGCAGCTCCTTGCCCGCCAGCATGAGCTCGAAGCGCTCCGTCAGCTCCGGGTTGCCGCGCTTGGGCTTGGCCAGCGGCGACATCTCGCGCGGGTAGTCGGTGATGAACGTCGGCTGGATGAGCTTCGGCTCCACCAGCGTGCCGAACAGCTCGTCGATCAGCCTTCCCCGCCCCATCGTCGCCACTTCGTCCGCGGAGACGCCCAGCTTCCGCACCGCGTCGCGCAGGCCGTCCTCGTCCAGCGCCGGCACGTCCACGCCGCCGATGTCGCGGATGGCCTCGTACATGGTGAAGCGCGCGAACGGCGGGGTGAAGTGGATCTCGTGCTCGCCATACTGGACCGGACCGCCGCCCAGCACCGAATCGATCACGTGGACCAGCAGCTCTTCGGTGAGCCGCATGACGTCCTCGTAGTCCAGGTACGCGGCGTAGAACTCCAGCATGGTGAACTCGGGGTTGTGAAACCGGCTGAGCCCCTCGTTGCGGAAGTTCTTGGCGATCTCGTACACCCGCTCCATGCCGCCCACGATCAGGCGCTTGAGGTACAGCTCGTCCGCGATGCGCAGGTAGAGCTGCATGTCCAGCGCGTTGTGGTGCGTCACGAACGGCCGGGCCAGCGCGCCGCCGTACAGCGGCTGCAGCACCGGCGTCTCCACCTCGATGAAGCCGCGCTCGTCCAGAAAGCGCCGGCAGGCGGTAACCACCTTTGCGCGCATGACGAACACGTCGCGCACCTCGGGGTTCACCGCCAGGTCGGCGTAGCGCTGCCGGTAGCGCGCCTCCACGTCGGTAAAGCCGCTGTAGACGCGGCGCTCGCCCGTCTCCGGGTCCGTCTCTTCCTTGCCGAACGGCAGCGGACGGAGGCCCTTGGAGAGGAGGGTGAACGCGGAGACCTTGAGCGACACCTCGCCCGTGCGGGTGCGGAAGAGGGTTCCCTCCGCCCCCACCCAGTCGCCCAGGTCGATCAGGTCCAGCAGCTCGTACGCCTCGCCCAGGTCGTTGACCCGGAAGTAGAGCTGGATCTTTCCCGTCCGATCCGCCAGGTGCGCGAAGGTGCTCTTTCCCATCACCCGCTTGCTGACGATGCGCCCGGCGACCCGGACGCGCTCCGCCAGCTCTGCCTCCGCCCCGTGCACCCGCTCGTGCTCGTCGAAGAGCGCCAGGGCGGCGGCGGCGTGGTGGGTGGGATCGTACGAATAGGCGTACGGCTCCACGCCCCGCTCGCGCAGGCGCGCCAGCTTGGCCACGCGGTCGGCCACCACGCGGTCATCGGACAGCCGCTCCTCGCCCGCGTCGGGCGTCATCGGCTCACTGGCCATCGCTGTGCACGGCCCCGTACTGCCGCAGGTACGCGTGGATGAAGGGCTGCAGGTCGCCGTCCATCACCCGCTGCACGTCCGGAATCTTGAGCTCGGTACGGTGGTCGTTCACCATGGTGTACGGCTGAAAGACGTACGAGCGGATCTGGCTGCCAAAGGCGATGTCGGTCTTGGTGTTCTCCAGCTTGGCCTTTTCCGCCTCCTGCTCCTCGAGCGCGCGCTGGTAGAGTCGCGCCTTGAGCATCTTCATGGCGGTCGCGCGGTTCTTGTGCTGCGAGCGCTCCTGCTGGCAGGCCACGACGATGCCGGAGGGAAGGTGCCGCAGCCGGACGGCGGACGACGTCTTGTTGACGTGCTGCCCGCCCGCGCCGGACGCGCGGTACACGTCCATCTCGATGTCTTCCTCGCGCACCTCGATCTCGATCGTATCGTCCACCGCGGGGGAGACGAAGACGGAGACGAAGCTGGTGTGGCGGCGCGCGGCGCTGTCGAAGGGAGAGATGCGGACCAGACGGTGCACGCCGCGCTCGGCCTTGAGAAAGCCGTAGGCGTACTGGCCGCGGATCTCCAGCGTGGCGTCCTTGATCCCCGCCTCCTCGCCCTCCTGCAGGTCCAGCAGCTCCACCTCGAAGCCGTTGCGCTCGCCGAAGCGGGTGTACATGCGCAGCAGCATCTCTGCCCAGTCCTGGCTTTCCGTTCCGCCGGCGCCGGGGTGGATGGTGATGAGGGCGTCGCGGTGGTCGTCGGGCTGCTGCAGCATGTTCTTGAGCTCCAGCGCCTCCAGCGCGGGCCCGATGCTCTGGACGTCGCGCTCCACCTCTTCGGCCAGTCCTTCGTCGGGCTCCGCCTCCAGCAATTCCAGCATCTCGCCCAGGTCGTCGACCTTGGCGGACATCTGCTGCCAGGGCTCTACCCACCCCTTGAGCTGGTTGATCTCGGCAATGATGTCGCGGGCCTTTTCGCCGTCG
The DNA here is from genome assembly GCA_035759295.1 of Longimicrobium sp. Taxonomy (GTDB): domain Bacteria; phylum Gemmatimonadota; class Gemmatimonadetes; order Longimicrobiales; family Longimicrobiaceae; genus Longimicrobium. Next base: position 6,216 of record DASTVC010000368.1, read on the forward strand.
TTCCAGAACGACGGGTCTTCCATGCGGGCCTCGAGACCCTTCAGCTTTTCCCTGCGGGCATCGAGGTCAAAGAAACCTCCCCAGCTCGTCGAGCCGGTTGCGGTACGTGTCCAGGTCTTCGCGAAGGTCGGGCATGTCGTTCTGCTGATGTTTCCGCCAATGACAAGGGCCGCCCGGGAGGGACGGCCCCATGCGGTTGTTAAACCGACTGCAAGGTACTCGTTCCGGGAAGAGGACGAAAGTGCCCAGGTTCAAGGGTCGAGTACCTAGTACCTAGTGCCAAGTGCCAAGTACGGAGCGCAGTTCCTAGGCACTAGGTACTTGGCACTCGACACTTCCCCTCAAAACAGCGTCTGCCCCTTGGCCAGGATCTCGTTCAGCGCGTCGCGAAAGTGCGGCGTGCTGCGCGCGGACTCGGTGCCCACCTGGCCCACGTACTCCTCCCAGCTCTTCTTGATCTCGTCCATGAACTCGCGCTTGAGCGTGCCGTCCGCCAGCGCCTTGTCGCGCCGCTCCGGATGGTACGTCACGATGTCCGACACCAGCGCCCGCGCCAGCCGCCGCGCCTTGGCGTTCGGATCCGCCGCGCCGAACGGCGACCGCGGGCTGGACGTCGCCGGCGCGGTGGCCGGACGCGCGGCGGGTGCGGGCGGCGGAGGCGGTGTCGGCGTCGGCACGGGGATCGGAGCGGGCGTGGAGATAGCGGCCGGAGCCCGGGTCGGCGCGGGCGGCGGCGGAGGCGGCGCGACGGGCGCGGCGGCGACCACGGGCTCGGGCGCCGGCTGCGGGACCGGCGTCGGTTCGGAGGCCGGCGCGGCCTGCGGAGTCTCAGGCGCGGCGGACGGCG
>DASTVC010000369.1:0-7070 GCA_035759295.1 Longimicrobium sp.
GAGGCCGCGCCCGCAGCGCCGCCGCCCGCGCCGCCGCCGGCTCCCGCGCCAGCCGAGCCAGCGCCGGTAGAGGCTGCCCCCGTTGCGGTCCCCGCGGCGCCGGCCGCGACCGGCGCAGGCGGGCCACTGCTCACGGACCGCATTCAGCTGGTCGGCGAGTCGGGGCACGTGATGACGCTGGGCGTCCGCACGCCGCTGGGCAAGCACATCGTCCGGCAGTTCGGGGAGGACGCGAACGTGTGGGATGCGGAGCAGCTGGTCATCGAGCGCGGCGCGGACGGCGCGTGGCTGGTGGTGCCGGGTTTGGCCACCACCAACGAGACGCTGCTGAACGGCATGGCCATCACCACGCCCCAGGTGGTGCAGTCGGGCGACGTGATCGCCGTGGGCCGCGAGGCGAAGGGGATCGCGAGGCTTCCGCTCACCGTGCGCGCGGGCTGACAGGCGGCGCGGAGCGGATTTCGACGTTTCTGAACGGCGGTTCGATAACGATCCGCCGAATTGAAGGAGGGCGCGATGATCCACACCGCGCCGACAGGGCCGGGACCGTGGGTGGAGGATGAACCGTGACGGAAAGCCAGAACGAATCCGGAGCCGGCACCCCGCAGAAGCCGGAAGGGACGCCGGAAGAAAACGCCGGGCTCCCCGCCGGCCCGCCTGCGTCCACGCCCGGTGACGCGGGCACGCCGGGCGCCGTTCCCGCGCCTGAGGCGGCCCCGCTCGCCGACCCCTCCAGCCCCGCGCGCGAAGGCGAAGCCGGCGACCCCGCCTGGAGCGGCGGCACCGGCGCATCGTCCGACCCGGCGGCGTCGAGCGGCGGCTCCACGGGCAGCGGCGACGCGGCCGCGACGGGTGGATCGACAGGCACCACCGACGCTTCCGGCGCGGCTGGATCGGCGGGATCGTCCGATGCTTCCGGCGCAGGCGCATCGCTCGATCCCGTGCTCAGCGGCCGATCGGACGCAATCGCGCAGCCGGACGGAGCGGACGGTACGATCGACGGTTCCGGGACCGGTGGATCGGCGGATACCTCCTCGGCTTCTGGATACGGCGGATCGACCGGTGGCGCGGACGTCTCGGGCACGAGCGGATCGGCCGGTGCCACGGACGCTTCCGGCACCGGTGGATCGGCGGACGCCGCGTCTTCCGGAACCGCGGGACCATCGGACTCGGCCGCATCCGCTGGAACCGGCGGAGCGTCGGATACTGCGCCCTCGGGGACTGTCGGATCGTCGGACGCCGCGGCTTCGGGGACTGGTGGGGCTTCGGGGAGCATGGATGTGTCGGGCACGGCTGGATCGACCGACACCGCTGACGCTGGGACGAGCACCGACGAGGCTTCTGGAACCGGTGGATCGGCCGGCACTGACGCAGCGGCTGGGACCGGCGCGGCGCCGGCTGCGGGCACTGGCTACGGGGGGTCGGATCCGTCTGTGCCGGCGGACGAGCGGTCAGGTGGATACGGCGGCTCGGTTCCGGTGGATGAATCAACCACGCCTGCCGACGTATCAAGCGGAACGGACGCATCCGCATCGGCCGATGCCGGTGCGACGGTGGATGCGGGCACGGGCACCGGCGAGACGCCCGCGACGGTCGATGCCGACACGGGTGCCGACGCGACCCTCGAATCCCCGACGCCGGAGGCTGGCGCCGCGACGGATGCCGGTGCGGCTCCGGCGGATGCAGGGGCGCCGGTAGCGGACACCGCGGCTGCGATGGATGCGGCGGGAGCCGCGGGTGACGCGGCTTCGACGGATGCATCCGCAGGCGCGGGTGCTACGGTGGATGTGGGATCGGCGGGCGGGACGACTTCGGCCGAAGCGCCGGCGGCAGGGGCATCGGCGGACGCGGGGACGACTGACGCGGCTGCGGTGGGTGCGGCAACTGATGCCGCGGCTGGCGGAGCAACTGCTGATGCGACTCCGACGACCGACGCGGCGGCGGGTGCAGGTCCGGCGGATGCGGGGGCTGCGGCTGCGGCACCGGCGACGAGCGGGCCGCTGACGGCGGACCGCATTCAGCTGGTGGGCGAGTCTGGGCAGACGCTGAGCCTGGGCGTGCGCACGCCGCTGGGCAAGCACATCGTCCGCCAGTTTGGCGACGACGCGAACGTGTGGGACACGGAGCAGCTGGTCATCGAGCGCGGGCCGGACGGCTGGCAGGTGGTGCCGGAGGCGGGGACCACCAACGAGACCCTGCTGAACGGCGCGCCCATCACCGGCCCCCAGCCGCTGCACGACGGCGACGTGATCGCCGTGGGCCGCGCGGAGAAGGGGATCTCGCGCCTGCCGCTTACCGTGCGCGCGGCCTGAGGGCGCGCATGGCGTGGAAGTGCCCGCAGTGCGGCTTCGTGCAGCAGAACGACGCGGTGAACGTGTGCGAGGCGTGCGGGCACGTGCGCGACGCGGGCAGGCTGGTGCTGGTGGCGGAGCAGACGGCGGGGCGGCTGCAGGTGGGGGTGGATACCGCCATCGGCAAGGAGCTGCTGGAGACGTTCGCGGGGGCCGACCACGTGTACGCGGCTGATCCGCAGTTTCTGCTGGCCCGCGACACGGTGCAGGGCGGATGGAGCATCGCCCCGGTGCCGAATACCAAAAATCCCACATTTCTGAACGGCGCGGCGCTGGGCCATGTCCCCGCGCCGCTGCCGCCGGGCGCGGTGATCACCATCGGGCCGGACAAGCTGCGCCTGCGCGTGGAGAACGAGCCGTGATGGACCGCCGCAAGAAGTCCAAGTCCGCCCCGTCGACCCCCATCGACCGCCCCGCCGAAACGGCGCCGCCGAACGCGGACCGGGGCGCGTCCGACGACCCTCCGACGCTTCCCGACAGCGCCGCCGGCATCGACAATCCGCCCATCATCGAAGACGCCGCGGCACCTGCCGATGCCCCGCCGTCCGATCCAGGCGCGCCGGCCGAAGGTCCGTCATCGACCGAGGCCGATCCAGCGCTTCCGGTCGATGCGGACCTGCACGGCGAAGGTCCACCATCGATCGAGGCTGATTCCGCGGCTCCGGTCGATTCGGGCGCGCCCAACGAAGATTCCGCAGACGGTGGTGTCGATCGATCGTCATCGACCGAATCCGCTGCAACTCCGGGCGAGCCGCCGCCGTTCGTCGAGCACGCGGTGGACGAATCGTCATCCACCGAACCCGACGTCGAGGAGCCGGAGGATGTGGGGAAGGCGGCGCGGGACGGGTTGCCGCCGGAGCCGGAACCCTCGGAGCCGCCGGGGACGGAGGACGGCGTGCAGGTGGGGGCGGCCGCGCCGGTGGATCAGCATCGCCCGGCGCCGGAGGAGTCCGCCGCGCCGCCGGAGCCCGTAGCCGCGCCCGCGTCGGACGAGGTGCCGTACCTCAACGTGCTGGAGGTGCGGGAGATGGACTGGGCGGCGGTGCGCGAGGCCGTCGCCAACCCCATCAGCGGCGAGCGCGCGGAGCGGATCATCGAGCGGATGGAGGAGCGGCTGGCGGGGGGCGGGCCGCTGGGGCTGGCGTTCGAGGAGTACGCCGCGGGCCCGGACGACCGCGCGATTGCGGTGGGCGAGAAGTGGCCGCTGGGCGAGGTGTGGTTCGTGGGCGACGTGCACGGCGACCTGCTGGCGCTGGAGGCGGCGCTGCAGCACATCGACCGCAGCGGCGGCGGGGCCGACGCGCGCATCGTGTTTCTGGGCGACCTGTTCGACGACGGGGTGCACTCGGCTGAGGTGGCGCTGCGCGTGTTCGAGCTGGCGCTGGACGGGCCCATGCGCATCACCGTGGTCACCGGCAACCACGACGAGGCGCTGGCGTTCGCGGACGGGCGCTTTCAATCCACCGTGCTCCCCTCGGACTTCACGGACTGGCTGAACGCCAACCCGGACCATCCGTGGGCAGCGCGGCTGGGCCGGCTGATCATCCACTTCTTTCAGCGGGCTCCGCGCGCGCTGTTCTTTCCCGATGGGCTGCTGGTGGCGCACGGCGGCATGCCGCACACCGACCTGCACGAGGAGCTGGCGGAGAGCGGCAACTGGAACGACCCGCGCGTGCTGCAGGACTTCGTGTGGCTGCGCGCCCATCCGCGTGCCCGCAAGCGCATTCCCAACCGCACCACGCGCGGCAGCGAGTTTGGCCGCGAGGACTTCGCGGCGTTCTGCGCCCTGGCGACCGGGCTGGGCCGACCGGTGGCACGGATGGTTCGCGGGCACGACCACGTGGAGGAGCGGTTCGCCGTCTACCCGGCGTGGTCGCGGCACCCGGCGCTGACCATCAACGCGCTCTCGCACCGGCTGCCGCGCGAGGTGTTCGGCGACTACGAGCGGGTGCCGGTGGTGGCGCGCTGGGTGCGCGGCGAGCTACCCGAGGTGCGGCGGCTGTTCATCCCCGCGGAGCTCATCCGCGAGATCTATCCCGAGCCGGCGGATGAAGAGGGGGCGGCGTGAAGCGCGTCATCGAACGGTGCCCCAACTGCGGCGTGGAGCACGACGATCCCAAGGGCGGCGCGTGCGAGGTGTGCGGCACGGCGCTGCGCTTCTGGTGCCGCGTGCACAGCAAGGAGATCGGCTGGCTGAATTCCGCGACCTGCCCCCGCTGCGCCGCCGAGGCCGCGCGTTCCACGCCGCCGCCCCGCGCTCCCGCCGCGCCGCCCTCGCGCGCTCCCGCGCCGGCGCCCCGGCCCACGCCGCCGACGCCGCGCGTGCCCGATCCCACGCTGCCTGCGCCCCGCCCGCCCGCGCCGGCGCGTGAGGAAGCTGACGAGCCGGTGTGGATGGAGGTGCCCACCTCTCCGCCGCCAAGGCGCACGCGGTCTCCGCGGCCGTGGGGCGGGCGTGACCCCGGCGTGGTGCTGCGTGAGGGCGCGGAGGAACTGGCGCCGTACGCGGAGGCTGGCGCGAACATGGCCGGGCGGATGGTGCGCGCGTTCTTCGCGGTGATCGGATCGGTGATCGGATTCGGGCTGCTGGGCGCGGTGGTGGGCTACCTGTTCCCCGACCTGCTGGTGATGGGCGGGGCGACCGCCGAGCCCATCTGGACCGCGATGGCCGGCGCCATGGTGGGTGGCGGGCTGGGACTGTTCATCGGCACCATCCGGGCGATCCGCATCCTGTTCGCCGCGCCGCGCCGGCCGGACGGGTGAGCGGCGGCGAATCCAGAAAAGGCTTCACACGTAGTCAACGGAGTCGGCGGAGCGGGTGCTCTGCCGGCTCCGTCGGCCGTCTTACGGGAAATTTCGTGTGAAACACTGGTTTGCCGCGGCCTCATCCCCTTATCATCACGCCATGCGAGGATGCGAATCGACAGCGGTGCCGGCCGCATGAAGCGGATCGTGGAGCGGTGCCCCAGCTGCGGCGTGGAGCACGATCACGAGGTGCACGAGTGCGAGGCCTGCGGCAACGCGGTTCGCTACTGGTGCCGCACGCACAGCCGCCAGATCGGCTGGCTGGAGAGCCCCTGGTGCGTCCAGTGCGAGGAGGAGGAAGCCCGCCGCGAGGGCCGCGCTCCCCGTCCCGCGCCCCCACCTCCTCGCCCGACGCCCGTCGCGATCCCGACAGCGGCACCTGCCAGCCCCGGCGCCCGCGCACCCGCGGATGCGCGGAGCGAGGGCGTGGCGGCGGTGCTCAAGGCGCGGCTCAAGGAGGCCGCCGAAAAGCCGCATACGCCCCCCGCCGCGCCGCCGGTTGCGCCGCCTGTCGCGATGCCACCCGTCGCCGTCGCGCCGGCGCCCGCCGCTTCCGCCGCACCCGAGCCCAGGCGCGAGCCCGAAAAGGCGCGCCCGCCCCGCCGCGGTATGGGCGTACGCCTGTACGAAGCGATGCTGACGGTGCTGATGACGGGGATCGTCGGCGTGCTGGTGGGCGTGGTGATCGGCGGCATCCTGGCGTACCGGGAGGGTGCGGAGGTTCCAGTGGCCGCGGCGGGCGCGGGAGCGCTCGGCGGCATGGTGGGGCTCGGCATGGGCGTGCTGATCGCCACCGCCTTCTTCCCCAGATCCGCCAATCCGCGGAAGCGGTGACGGATGCCGAGGCCCGCGGCCGCCCGCCACGTCGTGGAGCGCTGCCCAAGCTGCGGCGTCGAGCACGATGTATCCGCCGATTCCATCTGCGAAGCATGCGACACGCCGCTGCGTCCCTGGTGCAGCCGCCACGGTCGCGAAGCCGGCTGGCTGGTCGCTCCCCGCTGTCCCCGCTGTGCCGAAGAGGCCGAGCGTCCCGCGCCCCGGCCGCTCGTCTATGGCGCTTCCGTGCCCGGCTCCCGCCATGCCGGCCACGGTGCACGTCGATGCAGCGCCCCCCACGGAAGTGGTCGTGGACGCCGCGAAGGTCGCGGAGGTGGCCGCGCCCCCCGCAGGGGTGTCCGCGGACGACGCGAGAGCGGCGCGAAGCGGGCCTGACGGCGGCGTGATGTTCATGATCCTGTTCTTTACCGTGGCCGCCGGCTCTTTTGGCGGGACGGTGCTGGCGACGCCGTTCGTGTTTGGCGCGAGCACGGTGCACCTCGATACCCTTCTAAAGTTCCTTGTGGCGGGTGGGGTCGCGGGCCTGCTCTTCGGCGTGTACGCCTGCCGGACGTACGTGCAGAATCTCCGTGCCATGGCCCGATCAGCGGCGCCGCCGACTCTGAAGAGCTGAAGGTCACGTTCTGCACTGAAAATCGAACGCAGAGAGCGCAGAGAAGAAATGAGAGAGCGCAGAAGTGTGACGAAGGGTGTCCTCTGCGCTCTCTCGTTGAACTCTGCGCTCTCTGCGTTGAATCCTTGCCGGTCCTGCACACCGAAATGAAGGATTCGGTGTGAGGCAGGCAACGTTCAGCGTCCACGAAGCATTCAGCCGGATTGGGCGTTACGATGGTTTTCGGCATCCGCGCCGATTCCTGCTCCGACCCGGAATTCCGCGCACTTCGGGGCATCTGTAGCACATCCTTGCACTTGGTCCCTTGTGCCACCTACATTGGGCCGGCCTTCCTCCCGATCCGCCGGACCTGATCTCATGCCGGACCCTGCAGCGCTTTCTCCCGATTTTCACGCGCAGCTCGCCACCCACTTCGGCGCGCTGGAGGCCGGGGCGGCGGACGCGCTGGCCGCGGCGATGCGGCC
>DASTVC010000370.1:0-5227 GCA_035759295.1 Longimicrobium sp.
CGCGCGCAGCCCCCGGCCCGGAGCGCAGCGGAGGGACACGCCCACATCCGCCGTTGCCGTCCAGCCTCAGCCGTCGAGCGGAAACGGGCTACTGCGCGCCGCGGCGGGCGAGGGAATAGGCGTAGGCGGACACGGCGCGGGTCTGCGCTTCGGTGAAGGTGCCGTTGCCCTTGGGCGGCATGGGGACGCCGAACTGCTCCGTGGCGGGCGCGCCCTCGGTGACCACCTGGATGATCTCCTCGAAGGCGCCGGTGCCGCGCGACCACTCGTTGTCCACCAGGGAGGGACCCAGCTGCGTGCCCTCACCGCCCTCGCCGTGGCACATCACGCAGCTGCCGCGATACAGGGTGCGGCCTTCGTTCCCCTGGCCGGCGGTCACGCCCTGCGGAAGCTGCCCCGGCGGCGGGCCTGAATCGCCCGGCGCCGCCGCACCCTTTTCCGCCTGCCGCCCGCCCGCACTCCGGCCGCCCCGGTCGCATCCCGAGACAAAAACGGCCAGCAGCAGCGCCGCCGCCGTGATCAACCGCACGTTCCCCATCGGCTCCGTCCGAAACATCGGATTCCCCGACCGCCGCCGAGCCATGCACCGGGCGGGGCCGCCTTGAACGGGGTGCCCTACCGCAAGCGTTGTTCCGGGCGCGGCGCGGGCGTGGCGCCACCGGTCTGGCGGGGGGCGCCGCAGGTGGCGCAGAAGCTCCATTCGGGCTGCATCATGGCGCTGCAGTCCGCGCACGGAACGGGCACCAGGCACTTGCCGCAGAACGGGCAGAAGCGCGCCTCGCGGTCCATCGGCAGGGGCGAGCGGCAGCCGGGACACGGCCTGGGACGCGGCCGAGAAGGCACCGCCACCTCCGCCGTCGTCGCGCCGCCTGGGTCCGTGCGCTCCGCCGGGAGGGGCAGTTCCAGCTTCGGCACCGCGGTGGACGACGGGGCCGCGACGACGACGGGCGGCGGCGCGGTCAGATCCCCCGGCTGCGGGGCGAAGGGGTTGGGCTGCACGCCGACTTCCGCGTAGTCGCGGTAGATGCCCAGGATGGGGTTGGGCGCCTGCAGCTCGCGGCGGAACTCCTCCGCCACCTCGGGGCGCTCCGTCTCCAGGTACTCGCGCTCGCCGGCGAGGAGGCGCAGCAGGGCGTGCTCGTACTCCGCCAGCTCCGCGAAGCCCAGCTCGGTGCGGATCAGCCGGTACGGCACCACCTCCTGGTACAGGTCGCCCACGGTGAGCGCCCGCCCGGGGTCGCGCGCCAGGGCCAGGGAGATGCGCCGGTACAGCCGGTCGAGTGCGTCCACGGGGAAAGTGCGTGAGTGCGGAAGTGCGTGAGTGCGGGAGTAGAGGATCCCGATCCGCGCCGCATGCGGGCGCCGCACTCAGAATACTCGTGCCGTCAAGCGGTTGAAGCCCCGTTCCGCGAGCGCCAGCGAGCGGAGACGGGGCTTGTCGCAGTCCCAGCAGCGGATTTATCCGCTCATCGATCCGATAATCCGGTGATGACGCCGCGCCTACGGTGCCGTCGACCCCGCCGCCGAATCCGCGGCCCGGTCGATGGCCGCGGCGTCCGCGGTGCGCATCAGGGCGCGCAGCTCGGCGGGGGCGCGGCGCAGAACCTGGTCGGCGTCCGTGGGACGGCCGGAGGCGCGCAGCGACTTGACCAGTCCCGCCCACGCGCGCTGCGACGTGCTGTCGCTCAGCACCGCCTGGTGAAAGACCGTCACGGCATCCGGCGCGCGGTTGGAGTCCAGCAGCAGGTAGCCGTGCTCCGTCTGCAGCCCCGCGTCCCCCGGCGTTGCGCGCAACCCCGCCTGGATCTCGCGCTCGGCGTCCGGCATGCGCCCCGCCTCGCGGTAGATGCGGGCGAGGTAGACGCGCGGACGCGGATCGCGCGGCTCCTCATCCGCGTAGGCGCGAAAGGCCGTCTCCGCCTCCGCCACCCGGCCGGCGCGCAGGGCGGCCTCGCCCCGCTGCAGGTCGTCGTCGTCGCCGCCGCGCAGGCGGATGGCGAGGACCAGGAGGATGGCGAGGGTCGCCAGGGCCAGCAGCGTCTCCCACGGCACGCGGCGGCGCGAGGGGGGCACGGCGTGCACCAGCTCCTCGTCGTCGTGCACCAGGATCTGCTCGTCGGGGTCGGGCACGGCGGGGTCTTCCAGCAGGCCGTCCACGGGAAAGGAGAGGATGTGCGCCTGCAGGCCATCCGCCACGTGCACGGCCAGCTGCGCGTCGCGCGGGCCGGGATCCGCGCCGCCGGAGATGCGCTCGCACGCCAGGTCCAGATCGTGGAACGCCGCCGCCAGCTCCATGGGGAGCCGGTTGCGGCGGCGCAGCTCGGCCAGCAGCTCGGGGGTGGGAAGGTCGTCGTCGGAAAGGGCCCGCAGCCGCAGCTCTACCGGGGCGGTGGGGTCGTCGCGCAGCATGCGGCGCAGCGTGCTCTCGCTGGCGCGGGCAATGCGCACCACCAGCGCCGGCGCGGGGGCGCCCGCCCGCAGCGCGTCCACGTCGGCCGCGCGCTGCCGCAGCGGGCGCAGGGTGCTTTCGGGATCGAAGCTCACGGCCGTGGCGGCGCGAGCGGTGCGGAATGCGTCACCGGCTCCGGAATGCGGGTCACTCCTCGATGTGCAGCAGCCCCATGCGGGCCCCCGCCTTGAGGAACGCCTCGGCGCTGTGGAAGGGCACCTCCGTCCCCGTCCGCTCGCGGATCTGCCGCGCCGCGCGCCGCATGAACGAGCTCAGCGTGATGGTGGGCTCGCCGCACGAGTCGCGCATCCCGGCCACGATCTCGTCCCACGACCCCTCGAACACCGAGCCCTCGGCCGTCCGCACCCGGTGCGGCGCCTGCTTTACGGCGGCGGCCTCGGCCGGCGGGGCGCCCAGGATCTTCATGATGAAGTCCATCTGCGCCGAAAGCTCCAGCGCCGCCTGCGCGCCTTCATCCACCGCGCCCTCGAAGCTGGCCTCCACCTCGGCCAGCAGGTGGTCGATCTCGTCCGGCTCCGCGTCCAGCTCCTCCAGCCGCTCGCGCCAGGGAAGGAACCAGGCGTCGTCGGCGGCCACGCCGTCCAGCTGCCCCTTGAGCTCGATGTAGCGCCAGAGCGAAAGGGTGTCCCAGTGCTCGTCGGGCGGCACCTGCTCCAGCTCCGTCAGGGCGCCGCGCTGGTCGCCGCGGTCGTGCAGCAGGTGGCTCAGGTAGATGCGGGCCTCGTGCAGCTCGCCATCCAGCCGCACGGCGCGCCGCAGCTCGCGCCGCGCGCCCAGGTCGTCGCCCAGCGCGTGCAGCGTGTAGCCGCGCGCCGCCGCCAGCTCCGCCGAGTCAGGATGCGCGGCGGAGAGGGCGCTGAAGCGGGCGCGGGCGTCGGTGAACAGCCCCTCGCGATACAGGGCGCGCCCGACGGTGAGCCCCAGCTCCAGGTCGTCGGCCAGCCCCATCTCGTCGATGCGGTTGAAGCACTCCAGCGCCTCGTCGACCTTGCCGAACTTGAGCAGCGACTCGCCCAGCCCCACCCACGCGTCCTCGTACTCCGGATCGAGCTCCAGCGCCCGTTCGAAGCACTGGCGCGCCCACGCGTACTCCTCGCGGGCCACGCGCGTGTAGCCCAGCCCCACCTGCAGCAGGACGGACTCGGGATACTGCGCCAGCCCTTCGCGAAGGACGCCGAGCGCTTCGTCGTATTCGCCGGCGTCGTAGTGCCGGTGTGCCAGCTCGTCGTACTCTTCGGAGCTGAGAAATGAGGTTCCCATTCAGCCTTTCCCTTGGCCCTTCAAAAAGGCGGGAGATGGGGCACGGCCCGCAAAGCAGGCCGGTGGATCGGTGGCGGGGCGACGCGCGACTGCGGCGCGATGAGCACCCGCACAAATATACATCGGAACGCGCCCCGCATCCAAGCCCCTGATCTGGACTTGCGGCTTACCGGGGCGCACGGTCAGATTGGTGTCCCCATACGACCCTGCTACAATGGACCTGAAGGAACGATGTTCGACTGGATGCGGCGCCGCCGCCTGAGCAACGAGGCCAAGCGCAAGCTTCTGATTGCCGCCGCGCGCGCCGAAGAGGCGATCGTGGAGACCCACGTGGCCAACATCCTGGAGCTGCTCGACATTCTGCGCGACGAGGTGGACGTGGACCGCGCGCTGGAGCTGTACATGGAGATGCTGCCGATGGACGAGCACATCGCGCCCACCGTCACCAACCGCGTCCTGGCCCGCCACGATTCCCCCGGCGTGCGCCCCGCGGCGTCCGGCCGCTACGGCGGCGTCTTTCGCGACACCCGCTGACCGGGCCGGGCTCGCCTCACGCACCACCCCGGACGTCTTCAGCCGCCGCGGTCAGCTCTGACCCGCGGCGGCTTTGCCGTCCTGCCTCCGGTCGCCGTCCGGAATCCGTACACCCTTCCCTCCGCGCGGCGCCGATCCCGGCAATCAGCCGGATCGGACGCATCGCATGTCCAGGATGGCGACGGCGACCTCGTTCCGGCATCCGGTACGCCGCATCCACCTAAATCGTTCCATCCAAAGAAGATAACGGGAGATAACGACGATGGCCCCGGGGTTGCCCCTGGAGCCGCGTCTCACTCCCCCTACTCTCCGCTGGGCAGATATTCAACATGATCGCACACGCCACCCCCACCATCCCCGGCCGCGCCGCCGCGCCCGGAACCTCCGCGCTGGTGGGCAACAAGCGCGCGCAGGGCCACCGCTTTCACCTTACAGGCGGCCGCGTGCTGGAGGGCAACCTGCACCGCTCCCCCGGAAGCCGCCTGGCGGACCACCTGTCCACGCTCAAGGGCTTCATCTCCGTGACCAACGCGCGGTGCCTGCAGAGCGGGCACGTGTTCGGATACATCGTGCTGAACCAGGACGGCCTGCTCTTCATCGAGGAGCTGGACACGCCCGTGGAAACCCCTCGCGCGGCGCCAGGCGCGGCGTTCTCGCCCAGCCTCTGATCCCGTTTCCTCTGGTTCGTCGTGCGACAGGGGAAACAGCGGAAAAGCATCACGCGGAGGCGCGGAGGAACAGATGAGGCACGGAGGGACTTCTCCGCGCCTTCCGCGCCTTTCGCGGAGTCGAAGAGGAGGTTTATCGCGGATTTCGTTGCACCCACGCATGGCGGGAAGCGGTGGCGGGTTCACCATGGGTGACAACGTGTCCTGGACGTCGGCCGGGGCGGGGTGCACCGGGCTTCCCTGGGGACATCGGGAACGGCAGGCGGATGGGGTGCGGCAGGGGGCCATCCGCATT
>DASTVC010000371.1:0-17350 GCA_035759295.1 Longimicrobium sp.
AGGCGGAGACGCTGGCGAACGAGTTCGTGCGCAGCCTGGAGCAGGGACGCGGACCCGCCGGGGTCTGAGGTCAGCAAAACTCCCCGCGCTTCCAAGGAAGCGCGGGGAGTTTTTTTATCTACAGGAGCGATCGGACCGGCAGGCCTCAGCCGCCCGAGCCGATCACCGGGCTGCGGCAGATGTACGTGCCGTCCGGCTGGCGCTCAGCGGTGCACTCGATGCTGTCCGTGGAAGGCGCAACGGAAGGCTGGGCCTCAGGGGCCGTGACCGAGTCGCCGCACGCGGCCAGGGTGGAAATCGTAAAGACGGCCAGGAAGAGCCGGGCGAGTTTCATCGTCGCTCCAGAAGGTGTGGGATGTTGTCGGTGTACTGCGGGGCGGCCAGGATGGTGATGCCCGAGAGGATGCCGTAAGATGTACACGGACGTCACGGTGCGCCCAATCTCTTGCGCTCTTCTACCGAATATTTCCAGACAGGTCATGCCCCCACCCCTTCGCCCCCTGCTGATAATGCACTCAAACGGTGCGTTCAGGGACCATATACGGCGATTGGGAGGGCGTGGATACGCGTGCACGTTCATCTCCACCTGGGAGCAGCTGCGCGCCGGGATCATCGCCTCGCCGCCGGCGGCGATCGTGGTGGTGGACCCCTATGCCGGCTCCGCGCCGGAGAACCCGCAGCTGGCGGCCGACCTGCGCACGCTGCTGTGGGAGTTCCCCTCCGCCACCGTGCTGGCCGCGGTAGAGCTGCGTCCCGGCCGCTCGCGCGACCTGCGCACGCTGGGCGAGTGGGGCGTCACCGACATCATCTCTCTGGCCGAGGACGACACCCACGAGGCCATCTACCGCCGCCTGCGTTCCATCGAGGGGCGCTCGCTGCAGCGGCTGCTGGAGCGCACCCTGCCGCCCATGCTCTCCGGCCGCACCCGCATGCTGATGATGACGGCGGCCGAGGTGGTGGCGGTGGGCGGCAAGGGCCGCGACCTGGCGCGCCGGCTGCACCTGTCCGAGCGCACGGTGCTGCGCTGGGCCGAGCGCGCCGGGCTGCCACCGCCGAGGCGCATGCTGGCGTGGATGCGCATCCTTCTCGCCTCGTCGCTGCTGGACGACCCCGGGCGGTCGGTGCTGTCGGTGGCACACGCGTGCGGCTACGCATCGGACAGCAGCCTGCGGCGCGCCATGCAGGACTTTCTGGGCACCGGACCGTCCGCGCTGCGCCGGCAAGGCGCGTTCCCCGTCGCGTCGCGCGTGTTCCTGGACGAGCTGGCGCAGACCCGCGCCGCCGGCCGCGACCGCCACTCGCTGCGCTTCTAGAGGCCCTGCCCCCAGGACGGGATCCACAGCGCGCAGCGGAAAAGAGAGGACGCTGATACCGTTTCTACGGATTCCGTGTGCCGTCTGCGATGAGAATGAAACGCAGAGAGCGCAGAGAAGAAACGAGAGAGCGCAGAGGACTGACGAAGGTGTATCCTCTGCGCTCTCTCGTTTGAACTCTGCGCTCTCTGCGTTGAATCCTTGCCGACCCTGCACACCGAACTGGAGGATTTGGTATGAGGAGACCTTCTCCTCGCCGTCCTCTCTTTCATTTCCTCGACGTCTGCGGCAGGCGGACAGCCGCTCAGCTCTGCGCGTCCCAGTCGAAGAGCACGGGACGCCAATCGGCGCCCTCCACGGCCAGCGCCCCGACGTAGCCGGGACCGGGATCCAGCGAGAGCATGGTCCAGCGCTCGGCCTCGGCGGGGTTGCCGCGGGTGCGCAGGATGCGCGCGGGCTCGCCGGGGGTGAACGCCACATCGAAGCAGTCCAGCGGCATCGACAGCCCCTCGCCCACGGCCTTGATGTATGCCTCCTTGCGCGTCCAGCATAGGAAGAACGCCAAGTGCCGCACGTCCTCCTCCAACCCGGCGAAGATCTCGTTCTCGGGAGCGGAAAAGAAGCGCTTGGCGATGTCGATGCCGTCGGGCATGGGCTTCAGGCGCTCCAGGTCCACGCCGATCTCGCGCCGCAGGGTAAGGGCGTACAGGGCGTAGTCGCCGGAGTTGGAGACGTTGAAGCGGATGCCCAGCGCCTCCGCCGAACCTGCCAGCTCCGGCTTGCCGTGCGAGCCCTCGCGGTACGTCAGCGCGGCGGGCGGCAGACCGGTGTAGCGGCTGAGGATGCCGCGCTGCACGCCGCGCCCGGCGATGAACGCGACGCGGTGCTCGTCGAAGCGAAAGCGGGCCGCGCGGACCCGCTCATCGGGGGAAAGCGTGGCTTCCAGCCGCGCGAGGAGGGCCGGCGGCGGGCGGAGCGAGGCGCGCCAGACGTGCACCTCGTCCTCTGCCAGCACCAGCGGACCGGCGGGCGCCGGCGCCCAGGGGTCACCAGGCATGCGCGCCGGAGCGGCCGAGCGTGGCCAGCAGCGGCCGCAGCTCCTGCGAGATCTCCTGCAGCACCTCCGCCCGGTTGCCGTTGATGAAGAAGTGATCGCCCGGGAACATCTTCAGGCGGAACTCGCGCATCGTCTGTTCGCGCCACGCCTCCACCTCGTCCTCATCCACCTCTTCGTCGCGCACGCCGCCGTAGGAGCTGATGGGCAGGTCCAGCGGCGGCTCGGGGGTGTAGGCGTACGTCTCACCCAGGGAGAAGTCGGCGCGGAGCAGCGGCTCGATGAGCTCCATGATCTCCGCGTTCTGCAGGATCTCCTCCGGCGTGCCGGCAAAGCGGCGCAGCGCGTCCAGGAACTCGTCGTGCGGCAGCGCGTGGATCTTCTCCTCGTCGACCTCCAGCTGCGGCGCGGGGCGCCCGCCGATGAACATGTGCAGCGGCATGGGGCCGCCGGTGCGCCGTAGCGTGCGCGCCAGCTCGAACGCCATCAGGCCGCCGTTGCTGTGGCCGTAGAAGGCGAAGGGGCGATCCATGTGCGGCAGCAGCTGCGGGTGCATGGCATCCACCAGCTGCGCCAGGTCGCCGTACGCCTTTTCACCGATGCGCGCTTCGCGGCCGGGAGGCTGCACGGCCACCACCTCCACCTCCGGAGGCAGGCTGCGCGGCCACGCGGAGAAGATGGTGGCGCCGCCGCCGGCGTACGGAAAGCAGAAGAGCCGCAGGGAGGCGTTGGGGTTGCGGCTGGGGTACACGGCCCAGCCGTTCAGCGGGGATCGGTTCACGGGACTCCGGCGGGATGAAAGGCTGCTTTGTGGTTCGTACGATGGGGGCCGGGCGGCTCGCGGAGCAACCCGGCGCGGGCGCGGCCCGCTTCCAGAAGCGAATAATGCTCGACGCGGATCGATCTGGTTACGTGCAGTCCGCCTCCAGGAGCGAATGAATTCGCCGCTGGGAAAACGCAAAGTCCGCCTGCGCGGACTGCGCCCGCAAGTGCCGGGCGCGCGACGGGCGCTCTCCGCGGTTGAAGCCCTGCTCAGTTTGCAGGGCTTTCCGCTGTTGTTGCGGCGAATTTATTCGCTCCCGCGGGCGGGCGGCAGGTCAGCCGCCGGAATCGTGATTCCGCCGCGCCGCGTTCAGCCCAGGCCGGCGGCCCAGCGGCCGATGGTGACCTGCTGGATCTGCGTGCTTCCCTCGATGATCTCCATCACCCGCGAATCGCGCAGGTAGCGCTCCACGGGGTACGCGTCGGTCAGGCCGTTGGCGCCGTGGACCTGTACGGCGGCGAGCGCGGCGCGGGTGGCGGCGAGGGAGGCGAAGTACTTGGCGTGGAACACCTCGCGCCCCGCTTCCGGATCGCCCTGGTCGCGCAGCCAGCCGGCGTGCAGGCACAGCAGCCGCGCGGCGCGGTAGTCCGTCGCCATCTCCGCCAGCATGGCCTGCACCAGCTGGTGCTCCGCGATCACGGAGCCGCCCTGCACGCGGGTGGATGCGTACGCGGCGGACGCGTCCAGGCAGGCGCGGATGATCCCCACGCTGCCGCACGCCACGCTGTAGCGCCCCAGCTCCAGCACCGACAGGGCGACGGCGAGGCCGAAGCCCGGGCCGGCCAGCCGGTTCTCCTTGGGCACGCGGACGCCGTCGAACGCGATCTCCGCCAGCATGGAGGCGCGCGTCCCCGCCACCTCCAGCGGCGTGACCGTCACGCCGGGGGCGTGCAGATCCACCAGGAGCGCCAGCGGCTTGCCGTCCGTCTTCGCGAAGCAGAGGAGCACGTCGGCGATCTGGCCGTAGGTGGTCCACTTCTTCGTGCCGCGGAGGACGTAGGCGTCGCCATCCAGCTCCGCCGTGGTCTCGATGGCGCCCGCATCGCTGCCGACGTTCGGCTCGCTGAGGCCGAAGGCGCCGATCAGCTCGCCGCGGGCCATGCGCGGCAGCCACGCCTCCTTCTGCGCGCGGCTCCCCCAACGGGCAATCGAGTGGCACGCCATCGAATGCACCGTCACCAGCGAGCGGATGGACGAGCAGCCGCGGCCCAGCTCCTCGTTCAGCAGGCCGAAGGTGACCGCGTCCAGCGCCGTCCCGCCGAACTCCGCCGGCACCACGGCGCCGAGGAAGCCCTCCGCCGCCATCCGCTGGACGACGGAGCGCGGCGTGCGGCCCTCGCGGTCCCACGCGCCGGCAAAGGGCGCCACCTCGCGCTCTACCCACGCGGCGAACCCGCGGCGCGCGGCCTCCTGCGCGGCACCCAGGCCGGTGCGCAGGCGGTCGTCCGCGGCGGGCGCGTCGACGGCGGGAACGGCGTCCAGCACCGGGGTCGGAATCAGACCGCGGCGCCCTGCTTGCGCTCCACCAGCGCCACGATGGCGTCGATCGAGCGGAAGTTGTCGATCTCCATGTCGTCGCTCTCCACGGTGATGCCGAACGTGGTCTCGACGAACTGCACCAGCTGCATGGCGAACATGGAGTTCACGAAGCCGGTGCTGAACATGTCTTCGCCGTCACCCAGGTCGTGGCCGCGAAAGAAGCGCGAAACGAAGTCGCGCACCTGCTGCTTGATGTCCATCGAACTGCCAGGGAACAGGGAACAGGGAATAGGGAATCGCGGGCCCGATCAGCCGGGCGTCACGCCGCGGGGACGCCGTAGTCGAAGAAGCCGCGGCCGGTCTTGCGGCCGTGCAGCCCCGCGTCCACCATCTTCCGCAACAGCGGGCAGGGGCGGAACTTGGGGTCGTTGTAGCTGTCGTACAGCACCTCCAGCGAGTACAGGATCGTATCCAGCCCGATCAGGTCGCCGGTGGCGATGGGTCCCATCTTGTGCCCGAAGCAGGTGACGAAGATGCGGTCGATGTCCTCGGCGCTGGCCACGCCGTCCATCACCTCCCAGATCGCTTCGTTGATGGTGAGCATCAGCACGCGGTTGCTCACGAAGCCGGGAAGGTCGTTGACGACGATCCCCTCCTTGCCCATCTGCCCCAGAAAGCGCAGCGCGGTGTCAATCGTCTGCTGCGACGTGTAGAAGCCGCGGATGGTCTCCACCACCGGCTTGAGCGGCACCGGGTTCATGAAGTGCATCCCCAGCACCCGGTCCGGCCGCTTTGTCCATCCCCCGATGCGCGTGATGCTGATGCACGAGGTGTTGGCGGCGAAGCAGGCGTGCGGCGGGCAGACCTCGTCCAGCACGGGGTAGATGCCCTGCTTGATCGCCACCTTCTCCGTGGCGTTCTCCACCACGAAGTCCGCCTCCGCGAACGGCGCGTAGTCGGTGGTGAAGGTGATGCGCTGCATCACCTCCGCGGGCGGCGTGCCGGCCTTCTGCTTGGTGAAGAAGCCCTGGAAGCGCAGGGCGCGCTCGATCTCGGCGCGGGCGTGGGCCAGCACCCCGTCGTCCAGGTCCAGCAGCACCACGCGGTGCCCCGTCTGCGCCAGGTTCTGCGCCACGCCCACGCCCATCACCCCGGCCCCCACCACGCCGATGGTGGCCAGCGGCTTGGCGTCTGCCCCCGCCTGTTCGATATCCGGCATTCCGCTGCTGATCCGCGTCCGTTGTGGTACGGGCGCCTCCGCCCCGAATGCGGTCGGGGGGAGGCAAAGAAAGTCAGGCCGGACGGATCACGACGCGGCGGCGGACACACGACTGCGCCCGCCGGCGGCCCTCACCCCCCCGGCCCCCTCTCCCGCGCGGCGGAAGAGGGGGAGGTTTCGATCCCGCTCAGAAAGCTTCACGCCTCCCGCCCTCCGCGCTCGGCGCGGGGAGAGGAGGGCGGTGCGTCCTACGAGTTCTGGCCGGCGCGGGCGGCGTCTTCTTCCATCTTCTTGCGCAGCGAGAGGGGGCGCATGTCGGTCCACACCTCCTCGATCCACGCCAGCACCTCGGGCTTCAGGCCGCTCTTGCCGGCCTTGCTCCACCCCAGCGGCAGCTCGCGGTCGGCGGGCCAGATGGAGTACTGCTCCTCGTGGTTCACCACCGCCTCGTAGATGGTCGTGTCCTCGCGCTCTTCGTTGCTCATGGTTCCGGTTGGTGAGAAGGTGGTAACACGGTCAGGCCCCCGCGGCCGCCGGCTGCGGCGCCGGGGCGGGTTCGGCCTCCTCCGGCGCGGGTCGCGCGGGGGCGGCATCGGGAATCTCGTCTTCGAGCCGGCGCACGCGCGGGCTCAGGTACAGCAGGGCGGTCGCCACCATGACGAACACGCCCACCACCACGAACAGCAGGGCAATCCCCCGCCCCGGCCCCACGCCCAGCACCCGCCCCACGCTGTGCTCCAGCGCGCCGCCGGGCATGAGCAGCGGGTTGAACACGCGCTCGGCCAGCGGCCCCGACGCCAGCGCGGCGATGGGCATGGTGGAAAGCGCCAGCATGCGCCGGATGGCGAACACGCGCCCCATCATGTGCCGCGGCGTCTTGCTCATCCAGATGGCCTGGCTGCTCCCCTGCGAAAGGGGGCCGAACATCAGCATCAGGAACATGGCCGTCCCCACCAGCACCAGCGAGGGGCGCAGCCCCAGGCAGATCAGCAGGAACGCGCCGATGGTCTGGCCGATCACCATCCCCCGCACCTTGCGCGCCGGACCGCCCCACGCGCTCAGCGCCAGGCTCCCCGCCAGCATCCCCACGCTGGCGATGGAGATCACGGCCCCCAGCTGCGCCGGGTTGGCGAACGAGAGCACCATGGGGCTGAACAGCGGGTTCACCATCCCCTGCCCCAGGTTGATGATGGGGAAGTAGATGAGCAGGTACAGCAGCGCCCGGTGCCCGCGGACGAACACCCAGCCGTCGTGCGCCTCGCGCAGCACGCTGCGGCGCGGCTCCGGCGACGGGGGGGGATTGGGGATGCGGACGGCGGCCAGGGTGCCCACGGCGACCAGGAAGGTGGCGAAGTCGATCGCCAGCACCCCCCACAGCCCCAGCGTGGTCACCAGCACGCCGGCCAGCAGCGGTGTAAGGATGCCGGTGACGGCATCGCTGGTCTGCATCATCCCCGACGCGCGGACAAAGTGCCGCTGCGGCACCAGCATGGTCACCGAGGCGGTGAACGCCGGCATCTGGAACGTGCCCACGGCCGAGCCCAGCGCCGAGATCACCACCAGGTGCCAGATCTCGAAGCTCCCCGTGTACAGCAGCACGCCGATGAACAGCGTCATCAGCGCGGCCAGGGCGTCGCTCAGAAGCAGCACCGTGCGCCGGTCCCAGCGGTCCACCAGCGCGCCGGCGATGGGGGAAAGCAGGACGGTGGGCACCGTCGCGGCAAAGAACAGCAGGCCGAACGCCTCCGCCGAGCCCGTCTTCTCGTAGATCCACACCGGCAGCGCAAAGCCGGTAAGGCCCGAGCCCAGCGAAGACACCAGCTGGCCCAGCCAGATCACCGAGAAGGTGCGCATCTCCCCCATCACCTTGGTGATGGGCTCGCGCGCGGGTGCTTCGGGAGTTTCGTTCACGCTCGATCGTAGAAAACAAAGCAGGCGCCGCCCCGAGCCGCCGGGGCCGTGCCCGCCCAATCCGGGGAGTCCGTCCGCGGCGCGCATGGAGACAGCGCGCCACCCGGACGGGAGAACCGCCAATCTAACACACTTGCCGCACGTTTTGGAACACCCAAACCCCAACTCGTACGGCGTTTCCGCAAATTCGATCAGCGGGCGCGCACACTGCCACGCACCGGGGTGTCACACCCGGCCCGCGAGGCGCGCCTTTCGCGTCTCTGTGCGGACACTTGGCGTCTCGTTCCCTCCAGTCGCCAGGTGGTGCACGGTTCTCAAGATCGCGCATCAGGTGGATGCGAACAACATGCTCTCGTGCGCCGCGGAAATCCCCGGTCGATCCGCATCCCCTCAGAAAACCAGGAGAGCAAAATAGCTGGAGACACCCCTCCCCCGCAGTTTGGGGGAGGGGTCGACGGCCGTTGCGAGGAACGAGCAAAAGGCCCGTCGGGGGAGAGGGCCTCCCCGTCGCAGACGGGGCGTACCGAGCAAGCTGGCTTGTCATCCTGGAAAAAACGCGGATGGCCCCCTGCCGCACTTCCATCCCTCCACCGTTCCCGCGGCCTTTCGGGAAGTCCGGCGCGCTCCCGACCCAGGCAGGCCACCGACCCTGCGGCCGCGCCCGATCCACGAATCCGGAACCGGCGCGCGCTCGAATGCACGTCGCGCGGCACGAAAAAAACTCTGCTAACTCCGCTGACTCTGCGTGAGACATGTTCTTTTGCGGATCCGGCTCACCCCTCCGTCTCCTCCAGCAGCGCGAGAACTTCTTCTTCGGAGAGCGATTCCAGCCAGTCCAGCCGATCCTCCAGCCCGGGATCGCGTTCACGCTCCAGCGCCACGCGCTCGGCCAGGCCGCGCACGGTGGGCGTGTCAAAGAGCGCGGAGACGGGAAGGCGCACCCCCAGCGTCTCGTGGATGCGGTTGACGATGCGCACCGCCCGCAGCGAATGCCCGCCCAGCGAGAAAAACCCTTCCGTCGCGCTCACCCGCTCGATCCCCAGCACCTCGCCCCACACCGCCGCGATCGCTTCTTCCTCATCCGTCGCGGGCGGCACGAAGGCTCCGTCGTCCGAAGGCGCGGCGGCCGCGGGCTCGGGAAGGGCGCGGCGGTCCAGCTTGCCGCTGGGCGTCCGCGGAAGCGCGTCCAGCACGGTCAGGGTGGAGGGCACCAGGTACGGCGGCAGCCGCTCAGCCAGGCGCTCGCGGATCGCGGCACCGTCCACGCGCGCGCCGTCCCGCGGCACCACGTACCCGGCCAGCGACTGCCCCCGCGCCACGACGGCGGCGTCGGACACGTCCGGGAGCGTGCGAAGGGCGGCCTCCACCTCCCCCGGCTCCACGCGAAAGCCTCGCACCTTCACCTGGTGGTCCATCCGCCCCAGGAACTCCAGCGCGCCCTCCGCCAGCCAGCGCGCGCGGTCCCCGGTGCGGTACAGGCGGCCTCCGGGCGCGCCGAACGGGTCGGGGACGAACTTTTCCGCCGTCATCCCCGGCCGCCCCAGGTACCCGCGCGCCAGCCCGTCACCGCCCACGTAGAGCTCCCCGGGGACGCCGGCCGGGCAGGGCTGCATCCGCCCGTCCAGCACGTACGCCGAGCTGTTGGCGAGCGGGCCTCCGACGGGGACGGAAGCACCGGCCGGCGGCGACTCGATTGGGTAGACGGTGGAAAGGGTACTGTTCTCCGTGGGGCCGTAGATGTTGGCCAGGTACCCAGGCCGTCCGCGCTCCAGCACGCTCCGCGCGGCGCCGGGGTCCAGCGCCTCGCCCCCCGTCACCACCTGCGGCACCCTGGCGAACAGCTCCGGCGCCTCGTGCGCGAGCTGGTTGAAGATCGGCGTTGTCAGGAAGAGGACGGTGATGCCACCCTCCCGCACCCGCGCCTGCAGCGCATCCGAAGAAAGGAGGGTGTCGCGGTCGATGCCGACCACGCAGCCGCCGTTCAGCAGCGCCCCCCACACCTCCAGCGCCCACGCGTCGAACGAGGCGGTGGAGGTCTGCGACACCCGCTCGTCCGGCCCGAACGCCGCCCAGTTGGTCCCGCGCACCAGCCGCACGCCCCCCCGGTGCGCCAGCCCGACGCCCTTGGGCGTTCCCGTCGAGCCGGAGGTGTAGACCACCACGGCCAGCGACTCCGCCGCCACGAACGCTTCCGGCACCGCGTCGTCCGCATCCTCCCCCAGCGCGTCCATCCGCACCACGGGCCCGCCGAAGCCCGACAGCCCGGGCGGCACCGCGCCCTCCACCACCAGCGCGCGGGCGCCGGAATCCGCCAGCATGAAGGCCAGGCGCTCGGCGGGATACTCCGTGTCCAGCGGCACGAAGGCGGCGCCGGCCTTCAGCACGCCCAGCACGGCGGCGGTCAGCGCGGTGCCGCGCTCCATCGCCACGCCCACCCGCGCCTCCGGCCGCAGCCCCAGCGCCGCCAGCCGCCGCGCCACCCGGTCGGAGGCGGCGTCGAGATCCGCGTACGTCGTCGTCCGGCCGCCCCACTCCACCGCCGGCGCGTCCGGACGCAGGCGCGCCTGCTCCCGGAAAAGCTCATGCAGCGTGGCGTCGCGCGGGTAGTCCACGTCCAGCCGGCTCCACCCCAGCACGCGCCGCCGCTCGTCGTCGTCCATCATCCCCGCGGCGGAGACGGGGCGCTCCGGATCCGCCAGCAGCGACGCGAGCAGGCGCTGGTAGTGGCCCCACATCCGCCGCACGGTGTCGCGGCGGAACAGGTCGGTGGCGAACTCCCAGATCATCGCCACCTCTTCGCCGGCCGCCGCGTTCTGCTGCGCGCGGGGGATGACGATCACCTGCAGGTCGAACTTGGCCGTCTGGTTCCCCAGCGCCTCCGTCACCTCCAGCTCCAGCCCGGGCAGCCGCAGCGCCGGGTAGGGCGCGTGGTGCATGTTGAAGGAGTGCTGAAAGATGGGGAGCCGGTCCATCGTGCGGTCCGGCTGCACCGCGTCCACGATGCTGGCGAAGGGAACGTCCTGGTGCGGATACGCCTCCAGCGCCGTCCGCCGCACCCGGTCCACGAGCGCCAGGAAGTCCGGGTCGCCGCGCAGGTCCGCGCGCAGGGGGATGACGTTCACGATCATCCCGATCAGCTCCTCCGACTCCCGCAGCCGCCGCCCCGCCGATCCGCCGCCGAGGACGAAATCTTCCTGCCCCGTGTAGCGGCCGATGAGGGCGTGAAAGGCGGCCAGCAGCGTCATGTAGAGGGTGACGCCGTGCGTCCGGCTGAACGCGTCCGCCGCGTGGGCCAACGCCGGATTCAGCCGCACGTGCAGCGACTCGCCGCGAAAGGAGATGCGCGGCGGGCGGACGTGGTCCAGCGGCAGGTCCAGGACGGGCGGCGCGCCGGCCAGCTTCTCGCGCCAGAACGCCAGCCCCCGTGCGGCCTCATCGCCCTCCATCCACGCCCGCTGCCACACCGCGAAGTCGCCGAACTGCAGCGCCGGGTCGGGCAGCGGCGACGGCTCCCCGCGCGAGAACGCGTCGTAGAGCGCCACCAGGTCGCGGAGAAAGACGCCGAACGACCAGCCGTCGTGCACCAGGTGGTGCTCCACCACCAGCAGCACGTGCTCGTCCGCCCCCGTGCGATACAGGCTCCACCGCACCAGCGGCAGCGCGCCCGGGTGGAACGGTCGGACGAACTCCTCCACGAACCGCGCGTCCAGCTCGTCCGCCGAAAGCGTCCGCGCGTCGACGACGGGAAGGTCGACGGTCCACGGCGCCTGCACCGTCTGCATCGGCTGCCCGCCGATCTCGGAAAAGACCGTGCGGAAGATCTCGTGGCGGCGGACGATCTCGTTCAGCGCGCGGCGCAGGGCGTCCACGTCCAGGTGGCCGCGCATGCGCACGGATGCCTGGAACTGGTAGGAGCGCATCCCCGGCGACAGCTTCTCGAAGAACCAGACGGCCTCCTGCGCCGGGGAGAGGGGGAGCGGCTGCGTGCGGTCCACCGGCTCGATGGATTCCGCATCCGCCGGCGTGCCGCCCATCGCGCGCTCCACGTGGGCGGCCAGCGCCTGCACCGTGTGCGCCTGGAAGATGGCGGGGAGCGGCACGCTCACCCCCAGCGCGTCGCGCAGCCGGGCGACGATCTGCACGGCGCGCAGCGAGTGCCCACCCAGGGCGAAGAAGTCGTCGCGCACGCCCACCCGCTCCACCCCCAGCACCGCCGCCCAGATGCCGCAGAGGATCTCTTCCAGCGGCGTGCGCGGGGCCGCGTAGCCGTCCCCATCGGCGCGCTCCAGCCCTTCAGGCGCGGGGAGGGAGAGGCGGTCGATCTTGCCGTTCGGCGTGCGCGGCAGCGCATCCAGCGCCACGAAGGCGGAGGGCACCATGTACTCCGGCAGCCGCTGCCGCAGAAAGGCGCGCAGCTCCGCGCCCGGCGCGCCGGCGGGCGCCACCCACGCCACCAGCCGCGGCTCGCCCACCCCGTCCGCGCGCGCCGCGACCGCCGCCTCCGCCACGGCGGGATGCGCGGCCAGGGCGGCCTCGACCTCCTCCGGCTCCACGCGAAAGCCGCGGATCTTCACCTGCCGGTCGATGCGGCCCAGGCAGTCGTACTCGCCGTCCGTGCGGCGCCGGCCCAGGTCGCCCGTGCGGTACATCCGCGCGCCGGGGATGGCGGACAGCGGGTCCGGCAGGTAGCGCTCCGCCGTAAGCGCGGGGCGATGGAGATAGCCGCGCGTCACCCCGGCGCCCGCCATCATCAGCTCCCCCTCCCCGCCCTTGTCCACCGGCCGCAGCGTCGCGGGATCGATCACCCGCACCGCGGACCCCGACACCGGCCGCCCGACGGTCACCGGGTGATGCGGATCGCGGGGGATGAGGGCACACGTGGAGTACGTCGTATCCTCCGTGGGTCCGTAGAGGTTCAGGATGCGCTCGACCTGCGTTCCCGCGTACAGCGCGTCCGCCAGCGCGCGCGGCACCGGCTCGCCGCCGAGGGCGAGGGTGCGCACGGTGGCCGGGATGGCGCCCTGCCGCAGCAGCTCCGCCGCGGCGGTGGGGACCATGCTGGCCAGCCGGAGCGGCGCGTCGGCGGATGCCAGGGCGAGCGCATCATCCACCAGCACCAGCGTGCCCCCCCAGCACAGCGTGCCGAAGATCTCCGCGATGGACACGTCGAAGCAGACGGAGGTGGCGGCCAGCGCGCACGCCCGCTCCTCGTCCGGCACCGTATCGCGCAGCCAGTGGAGGACGACGGAGGCGGTGCGGTGCTCGATCAGCACGCCCTTGGGCCGCCCCGTCGATCCGCTGGTGTAGATGACGTACGCCAGGTTCTCCGGCCGCGCGAGGGGATGCAGATCATCCCCGGAGGCCGCGGCGATCGCCTCGTCCACATCCACCACCACGCGGACGCCGCCGTGCGCCGGCAGCCGCTCCGCGACGGAGGAGTGGGTGAGGACGACGGCCGCCCGGGTGTCCTCCAGCATCGCCGCGACGCGCTGCGGCGGATACGCCGGATCCAGCGGCACGTACGCGCCGCCCGCCTTCAGCACGCCCAGGAGCGCGGCGACCAGGTCGGGGACGCGGGGAAGGAAGACGGCGACGGGCACCTCGGGCCCCACGCCCAGCGCGCGGAGCCGATGCGCGACGCAGTTGGCGCGGGCGTTCAGCGCGGCGTAGGAGACGGCGGTGCCGCCGTGGAGGAGCGCGGTGCGCTCGGGATGGGCCGCCGCCGCGCGCTCGAACAGCGCGTGGATGCAGGCGGCAGGGGCCACGGGTTCGTCCGGTGGCGGATTGAGAGAGGCAGGATGCGACATCTCGGAGACCGGCAGAGGCGGGAACGGCGGGAACGGCGAGGGGCGGACCGCGTACGGTCCGCCCCTCTACGATACGGCGGTGAAGCCCCGGCGGAAAGCCGTTCAGCCGTTCTCGCGCAGCACTCGCCCCAAACGCGCCATCCCCTCGCGGATCTGGTCGGGCTGGCAGTAGGAGAAGTTGAGCCGCATTCCGCTGCGCCCCGCCGTGCTCCCCGGCACGGCGCACGCGGCGCCGGGGACGTAGGCCACGCCGGCCTGCATGGCCGGCTCCAGCAGCGCGTCGGTGTCGTATCCCTCCGGCAGCTCCGCCCAGATCAGCGCGCCGTTGCAGGGCGTGCTCCACCGCGTCCCCGCGGGAAACTCGCTGGCGATGAGCGACAGCATCAGGTCGCGGCGCTCGCGGTACTCGGCGCGCACCCGCTCCAGGTGCTGGGGAAAGCCGCCGGCGGCCAGGTACTCGGCCGCCACGCGCTGGCTGAAGCTGGCCATGTCCAGGTCCGCGCCGTCCTTGGCGCACCCCAGCATGGGGACGAGCTGCCTGGGCGCGACGATCCACCCCAGGCGCAGGCTGGGCGCCAGCACCTTGCTGAACGAGCCCACGTACAGCACCCAGCGGTCGTCCAGCGCGCGCATGGGCGGCTCGGGACGCTCGTAGTACAGCATGCCGTACGCGTCGTCTTCCACGATGGGCACGCGGTACTTCGCCGCCAGCTCCACCAGGCGGTGGCGCTTGCCGGGGCTCAGGCTGCACCCCATGGGGTTGTGGCCGTCGGTGATGCAGTAGATGTAGGCCGGGCGCTCACCCGCCTCCAGGTACTGCTGCACCGCGTCCACGTCCATCCCCGTGTCCAGGTCCGTCCCCACGGCAAGGATGCGGGGCCGGTACGACTCCACCACCTGCTTGAAGCCCATGTACACCAGCTCGTCGCACAGCAGCGTGCCGCCGGGTTCGAGCAGAATGCGCGAGACCAGGCTGAGCGCCTGCTGGGCGGCCGTGGTCAGGAACACCTGCTCCGGCGCGCACTCCACCCCGCGCTGCTCCATGATGCGCACCACCTGCTCCTTGAGCGGGTGATAGCCGGGCTTGTACTGCAGCGCGCCGGTGTCGCCGCGCAGCACGCGGTCGGCGGCGCGGGCCAGCCCCTCCACGGGAAACAGCTCGGGCGCGGGCAGCCCCAGCGCGAACGTCACCAGGTCGTCGCGCCCGCTGAACGACAGCATGCGCTGGATGATGGACGGCCGCACGTCCTGGGTCCAGGCGGCAAGCGGAAGGCCGGGCTGTTCGCTCGGAGGCGCCATGGGAACGGCGGGAATGCGGGACGTGGGGAGGTCGATCACGCTCATGAGATACCACGGGAAACGCCGCGCGACCGCGGCTGAGCCTACCCTGCCGGGACACGCACGGAGAGCTGGAGGGATACGGAATGCGTCCAAGCTAACCTGGAGAAAGCGAATTCATCAAGGGTTCGTCGTAAAACGTGCCGACGTGAACAGGGCTCCCCGGTCCTCTCCCTGTACGCCTGTGGCGCCAAACGCTCTCCAGAAGCCCGCATCCCGCGCGCGTTTCCGCACCGGCCGACATCCGCCCGGCGCTTTCCCATGATGCCGCCACGCGGAGGGCGACACAACGATCTCGTGCGATGCGTACCACCGCGGTCGCCAAGCGGGCGCTCCTCTGCGGCCCGGGACCGAACAGGCGTGACCGCACAAGGCGGCATACGTAAGCCGCCACCGATCCGACCCCTGTTTTGACGAAACGCTAGACAAGACGCTGAAAGTTGGTTATTGTAGACGCAAGCGAACACATACGTGAGACGACACCGCATTACATCGACCCACCGGAACCGGGACACGCCATGCAGCCCATCGCACGTCCGCTGATCGTTCTGCACTCCGACTCCGTGTTCAAGGAGCGGGTGCGCCGCGTGGGCAACCAGCGGTTCAAGACCCAGTTCGTGGAAGACTGGGACGCGCTGCGCGCGGCGCTGAACGAGTCGCCGCCGGCGGCGCTGGTGGTGGTGGACCCGTACACCCGCACCTACGGCACCGAGGCCGAGCTGGCGCCGGAGCTCCGCTCCATTCTGTGGGAGTTCCCCACGGCGACGGTGATCAGCGCGCTGGAGGTGCGGCGCGGCCGCGTGCGCGACCTGCGCACGCTGGGCGAGTGGGGAGTGAAGGAAGTCATCGCGCTCGACGAGGAAGACACGGTCGAGGCCATCAGCCGCCGCCTGCGCAGCGCCCAGGGGCGCCCGCTGCAGAGCCTGCTGGAGCGGTCGCTGCCCAGCAACCTGTCCGGCCGCGCCCGCGCGCTGCTGATGGCGGCCGCCGAGGTGGTGGCCGAGGGCGGTCACGGCCGCGACCTGGCCGCGAGCCTCAAGCTCTCCGAGCGGACGCTGCTCCGCTGGGCCGAGCAGGCGGACCTGCCGCCCCCACGCCGGGTGCTGGCGTGGATGCGCGTGCTGCTTGCCTGCGAGCTGCTGGACGACCCCGGCCAGACGGTGCTGAGCGTGGCCTATACCTGCGGCTACGCGTCGGACAGCTCGCTGCGCCGCGCGGTGCAGGAGTTCACGGAGGTAATGCTCACGCAGCTGCGCAAGCAGGGCGCGTTCGCCACGGCGTCGGAAAAGTTCCTTGCCGAGCTGAACGCGGCGCGCGAGGCGGGCCGCATCCGCCGCCAGGAGACCAAGCTGAGCGACGAGGAGAGCGAGCTGGACCTGCCCATGTCGCGCATCAATCCGCCCCGCGAGGAGATGACGCTGGCCGCGACGCTGGACGCGCCGCCCCACGTCCCCCGCCGCCGCGGCCGCCGCAAGGCCAACGCCGCCTGACCCGGCATCGCCGTACGACGAGCTACGGGCTCGCGCGATCGAACATCGCGCGAGCCCGTTTTTCGTTCCGGCCATCGACAGAAAAGAAGGGTTCATCGTGGATCTGGTCGCAACCGCGGCCGCGCTCTCCAGGCGCGAGGTGACCCGCGATGCAATGGAAGGGTGTCAGGGTACGGCGGCGGGCGAGGGTCGCTCCACACGTGGGTGGACGCGTCGGGAACGGCGGAGGGAGAGAAGCGCGGCAGGGGGCCATCCGCATTTTTTGAGAGATACCTATCCCGCCATCCTCGTCCCCAGCCCGGCGCCGACCTCCTGCCGCAAGCGCACCGGACCCGGCCTCCACGAACACCCGATGCGCGATCTGGCGAAGCCTGGGCCCGCGAGAAGGCCGAGGCGTTCCCGCAGAGCTTCGCGCGAGGGGACGGTTCGCGGGATCGCGCATCGGGTGAAGCCGGAATGGTGGGCTGCAGGGTGCTGCGGCGGGAAAGGTGTTCCAGAAAAAATCGCGGATGGCTCCCTGCCGGGCGTCCATCCGCCTGCCGTTCCCGACGTCCCCAGGGAAGCCCGGTGCGCCCCGCCCCGGCCGACGTGCAGGACGCGGTGTCGCGTCCGCGGCGCCCGGAACGCTGGAATGGTGGGCCGCTGGGTGCTGCGGCGGGAAAGGTGTTCCAGAAAAAAACGCGGATGGTCCCCTGCCGGGCCTCCATCCGCCTGCCGTTCCCGACGTCCCCAGGGAAGCCCGGTGCGCCCCGCCCCGGCCGACGAGCAGGACGCGGTGTCGCGTCCGCGGCGCCCGGAAAGCTGGAATGGTGGGCCGCTGGGTGCTGCGGCGGGAAAGGTGTTCCAGAAAAAAACGCGGATGGTCCCCTGCCGGGCCTCCATCCGCCTGCCGTTCCCGACGTCCCCAGGGAAGCCC
>DASTVC010000372.1:0-2681 GCA_035759295.1 Longimicrobium sp.
ACCTCGTCGTCGCGGACGGAGCCGCCGGGCTGGATGATGGCGCGCACCCCGGCCTCCGCCGCCGCGTCCACCCCGTCGCGGAATGGGAAGAACGCGTCCGAGGCCAGCGCCGCGCCCGCCAGGTCGAACCCGTTGTCGCGCGCCTTCATCACCGCGATCCGCGAGCTGTCCACGCGGCTCATCTGCCCCGCACCGATGCCTACAGCCATCCCCCCGCGCGCCAGCAGGATCGCGTTGCTCTTCACCGTCGCCACCGCGCGCCAGGCGAAGCGCAGGTCGTCCATCTCCTCCTGCGTCGGCGTGCGCTGCGTCACCGTGCGCCATCCATCCTCCGCGAAACGCATCGACAGCCGCGTCTGCGCCACGAAGCCGCCGCGGACGCGCTTCCAGTCCAGTTCGCCCTCGTCCGCCGCGAGCGAGGGGATCTCCAGCAGGCGCAGGTTCTTCTTCTCCGTCAGCATCCGCAGCCCCGCCTCGACGAACGAGGGCGCCACGATCGCCTCGACGAAGTTCGGCCGCATCAACACCGCCGCCTCTTCCGACACCGGCACGTTGAAGGCAATCACGGAGCCGAACGCGCTCGTCGGGTCCGTCATCAGCGCCTTGCGGTACGCCTCCGCCGCGTCCACGCCCACCGCGATTCCGCACGGCGTGGTGTGCTTGATGATGGCGCACGCCGCCAGCCCGCTCCCCTCCCACGCGCTGATGGCCTGCAGCGCGCCTTCCACGTCCAGCAGGTTGTTGAACGACAGCTCCTTGCCGTGCAGCTGCCGCAGCGCCGGCAGCCCGCCGCTCGCCGCCTCATCGCGGTAGAAGGCCGCCGGCTGATCGGGATTCTCGCCGTAACGAAGATCCTGCACCTTTACGAGCGAGATCGTGACGCGCTGCGGGAACGCGGTGGATCCGCCCGCATCTCCTGAATCCAGTGCGCGCGTCAGGTAGTCGGTGATGGCGCGGTCGTAGTCCGACGTGTGCGCGTAGACCTTGGCGGCCAGGCGGCGGCGGATGGTGACCGCACGATCCTCATCGCCCGCATCCATCGCAGCCAGCACCGTGGAGTAGTCCGCCGGATCGACCACCACCCAGACGCTCGCGTGGTTCTTGGCCGCCGAGCGCAGCATCGACGGCCCGCCGATGTCGATGTTCTCGATGGCGTCCGCCAGCGTGGCGTCCGGCCGCGCCACCGTCTCACGGAACGGGTAGAGGTTCACGGCCACCAGGTCGATGGCCTCGTAGCCGTGCGCCGCCATCTGCGCCACGTCCTCCGCGTTGTCGCGGCGGCCGAGGAGACCGGCGTGCACGGCGGGGTGCAGCGTCTTCACGCGGCCTTCCATCATCTCCGGATGGCCCGTGACCTCGCTGACCTCGGTAACGGCCAGCCCGGCCTCGCGCAGCGTGCGCGCCGTGCCGCCGGTGGAGAGCAGCGTCCAGCCGCGCCCCTGCAGCTCGCGGGCAAGCTCCACCACCCCCGTCTTGTCCGATACGCTCAACAGTGCGCGCGGCATTGCTTTCGTCCGTTTGGTAGATGAGGCGCCAACTGAAGGTTACAGGGACAGGGTACAGGTTACAGGGGTTCGATCACCCCCTTTCCCCTCGCCCCACCCTGTCATTTCGAAGGAGGCGCCCCACGGACCCGCCCCCCGCAGAAAACCCTGGCGCCGACTGAGAAATCTACTCTCTGCTGCTCGTGGCCCGTCGTGCGACGGGCACCTGCGGCTACAACCCGCGAAGGCGGGTTTTGCGTCTTTCCAGCGGCGAATTCATTCGCTCCCCGGGCCGCGCCCGGCGGACTCGCCCGCATCCGCCTCCCCCGCCCCGTGGGCCAGGCGCATGGTGCGGTGGATGGACGCGTCCGCGGGCGCCGGCGCGGCAACCAGGTCGAACGCCAGCGGCTCTCCCTCGATCCACACCGGTGCGGACGGCGCCTTCGCCAGCGCCTCCACGGCGAGCGGAAGGATGCGGTGCTCCACCGCCAGCACGCGCGCCGCCAGCGACTCCGGCGTGTCGCCGGGGAGCACGGGCACGGGCCACTGCGCGATGATGGCGCCCTCGTCGTACGCCTCGTCCACGAAGTGCACCGTGGCACCGGAGACGCGCGCGCCGGATTCGATCACCGCGCGGTGCACCCGCATCCCGTACATCCCGTGCCCGCCGAACGCCGGCAGCAGCGCGGGGTGGACGTTGATCATCCGCCCGTGAAAGCGCCGCACCACCTCGCCCGGCACCAGCTGCAGCCACCCGGCGAGCACGATCAGGTCGATGCGATGCGACTCCAGCGCGTCCGCCAGCGCCTGCCCGAACGCCTCCGACCCCAGCGCCCGCACGTCCAGCGAGACGGCGTCGATCCCCGCGCGCTCCGCCCGCTCCAGCGCGACGATCCCCGCCCGCGAGCCAACGACAAGCTCCACGCGCGCGGGCGCCGCCGGGTCCGCGTTGAAGCGGTCGATCAGCGCCTGCAGGTTGCTCCCCCCGCCGCTGGCGAGGACGGCGACGCGCGTGTGAGTGCTCAACTCCGGGCCCGCTGCAGGGTGGAAAATGAGCGGCGAAGATAGACCCGCCGCCGGGGAGCCGCAACCGAATCGGAACGGATCGCGCGGGTGCGCCACGGGTTGAAACCCGTGGCTATAAATGCCATAAGCCCCGCCCTGGGCTCGCGGAGCTCGCCCGGCGGGGCTTCACCT
>DASTVC010000373.1:0-3506 GCA_035759295.1 Longimicrobium sp.
GCCATCCTGGTGGGGATACCGCTGGCCGCGGTGGTGCACCGCGGCACGGCGGGTGGGGCGGGCGCCGTCTGGAACGCGGTGTCCGCCCCCGCGGCTGCCGACGCCCTGCTCCGGACCCTGTGGACCGCGGCCCTGGTGGCCGCGGTCAACGCCGTCATGGGCACCGCCACCGCCTGGGTGCTGGTGCGCACCCGCCTTCCGGGCCGCTCCCTCCTTTCCGCGCTGGTCGACCTCCCCTTCGCCATCCCCACGCTGGTCGCCGGCGTGATGCTGGTTCTCCTCTTCGGTCCGCAGGAGCCGCTGGGGGGATGGATGCAGGGCGTGGGATTCCCCATCGCCTTCGCGTCCCCGGGGATCGTGCTGGCGCTGGCGTTCGTCACCCTCCCTTTCGTGGTCCGCGCGGTGGAGCCGGTGCTGCTGGAACTGGATCCCGCGGAGGAAGAGGCGGCTGAGACGCTGGGCGCCAGCCCGTTCACCGTCTTTCGCCGCGTCACCTTTCCCGCGCTGCGGCCGGCCATCGCGTACGGCACGGTGCAGTCGTTCGCGCGCGGGCTGGCGGAGTTCGGATCGATCATCGTCATCTCCGGCAACATCCCCTTCCGCAGCCTGACCGCGCCCGTACTCGTCTTTTCCGAGGTGGAAGGGGGGCGTCCCGAGGTGGCGGCCGCCGTCTCCACCGTCCTCCTCGCCCTGGCGGTGCTGATGGCGCTGGCGGCGCGCGGGCTGCGGCGGCAGGGAGGCTCCCATGTCTGAGCAGACGGCGGAGTTCGACGTCCCCCCGCGCGCCGCGCCGCTGGAGGCCGACGCCGCGCAGGCGCGCACCGCCCTCCGCGCCGCCGCTCGCCGCCCCAAGCCGATCCCGTGGGCGCGTGGGGTGCTGATCGCGGCCGTGCTGGCGTATCTGGCCGTGGTGCTGCTGCTGCCGCTCGCCGCGTTGGTCGCCCGCGCGCTCTCCGAGGGCCCGGCGGCGCTGGCGTCCGCGCTGTCGTCGGCCGGCGCGCTGGCGGGGCTGTGGCACTCGTTCGTCGCGGTGGCACTGGCGCTGGCCATCAACGGAACGCTGGGCGTGGCGGGGGCCATCGTCCTGGTGCGCCATCGCTTCTGGGGGCGGCAGGTGCTGGACCTGCTGGTGGACCTGCCGCTGGCCGTCAGCCCCGTGATGGTGGGGCTGGCCTTCCTCCTCGTCTTCGGGCGCGGCGGATGGCTGCGGCCGGTGACGGACGCGCTGGGGATGCAGGTGGCGTTCGCGTTCACCGGCGTGGTGCTGGTGACGCTGTTCGTCACCCTTCCCTACACCATCCGCGAGGTGGGCTACCTGCTGCAGGAGGTGGGGACGGCGGAGGAAGAGGTGGCGGCCACCCTGGGCGCCACGCCCTGGCAGACCTTTCGCCGCGTGACGCTGCCCAACGTGCGCAACGCGCTGGGCGCGGGGTTGACGCTGACGGCGGCGCGCGCGCTGGGGGAGTTCGGCGCGGCGGTGGTGGTGGGCGGCGCCATCAGCGGGCGCACGCAGACGGCTACGACGTACATCTACGGCGAGATGGAATCCCGCAACACGGCGGGGGCCTACGGCATGGCGCTGCTCCTGGCGATCGCCAGCACGGTGCTGCTGCTGGTGCTGCGCCGCGCGGAAAAGAAGAGGAAGAGATGAGCATCCGGGTAGAGGGAGTCAGCCGCACCTTTGGCGGGCTGAAGGCGGTTGACGACGTGAGCTTTACGGTGAACCCCGGCGAGCTGGTGGCGCTGCTGGGCCCGTCGGGCGGGGGAAAGAGCACGCTGCTGCGCATCATCGCCGGGCTGGACAACGCGGATGCGGGCACCGTGTACCTGGACGGCGAGCCGGTGGGGCACCTGCACGCGCGGACGCGGCGCGTGGGCTTCGTATTCCAGCACTACGCGCTCTTCCGGCACATGTCCGTGGCGCAGAACGTGGCGTTCGGGCTGGATGTGCGCGCTGTGCCGGCCGCGGAGCGGGACGCCCGTGTCAACGAGCTGCTGGAGCTGATGGGACTGGGCGGGCTGGGCCACCGCCGCCCGGACGAGCTTTCCGGCGGCCAGCGGCAGCGCGTGGCCCTCGCCCGGGCCCTGGCTCCGCGCCCGCGCCTGCTGATGCTGGACGAGCCCTTCGCCGCCATCGACGCCCGCGTCCGCGAGGAGCTGCGCCAGTGGCTGCGCGCCCTGCACGACGAGGTGCACGTCACCTCGCTCTTCGTCACCCACGACCAGCAGGAGGCGTTCGCGCTGGCGGACCGGGTGCTGGTCATCAACAAGGGCCGGCTGGAGCAGGCCGGCACCCCCGCGGAGATCCTGGACCACCCGGCGACGGAGTTCATCGCCCGTTTCGTGGGCGACGTGAACGTGCTGGATGCCTCCGCGCGCGGCGGACAGGCACAGTCCGGCGCCCTGCGCGTCGCCGTCCCCGACGTGGAGGACGGTCCGGTGCGGCTGGTGATCCGCGCCTACGACCTGCGCTTCCGCCGTTCGGTGGACGGCCCGGCGCAGGTGCGGCGGGTGGTGCACCTGGGGGACCGGGTCAAGGTGGAGGCGCAGATCGACGGGGCCGGCCTGCTCTTCGCGCAGCTCTCGCGGTACGACGACGCGCTGCGGGAGCTGGAGCCCGGCGCGCGGGTGGAGGTGGACGTAGCACACGTGCGTAGTTATCCTGTCGCGCCCGTGTGACCCGATGACTCTTCCTCAGCACCGCCAGCACCGTCGTGATGCAGAACGACCCGATGACCGCGACCCTCGCTCCCGAGGCGCCTCCGCTGAACCTGGAGGCGCCCCTGCACGCGCTGGTCGAGCCGATCACGCCCACGGATAACTTCTATCAGCGCACCAACTTCCTGATCCCGGAGATCGACGCCGCCGCGTGGTCGCTCTCCATCGGCGGCGACGTGCGCAATCCGCTCACGCTCACGCTGGACGACATCCAGGCCTTCCCCGCGCGCACCGTCACCATGACCATGGAGTGCGCCGGCAACGGCCGCATCCGCCTGGTGCCGCTTCCGCCCGGGCATCCGTGGGACCTGGGCGCGGTGAGCACGGGCACGTTCACGGGCGTTCCCCTGCGCGACGTGCTGGAGCGGGCGGGGGTGGGTGCCCGCGCGCTGGAGGTGATGTTCGTGGGCGCGGACGCCGGCGAGGTGGACCCGGACCGCACCGTCCGCTTTGAGCGCAGCCTGCCGCTGGAGCGGGCGATGCACCCGGACGTGCTCCTGGCGTGGGAGATGAACGGCGAGCCGCTCCGTCCGCCGCACGGCTATCCGCTGCGGCTGGTGGTGCCGGGGTGGTACGGCGTGGCGTCGGTAAAGTGGCTCACGGAGATCCGGCTGATCGACACGCCGCTGGACGCCCACTTCCAGACGGAGCGCTACATCTACCTGGGCGAGCAGGGCTTGGCCGACGGCACCCCGGTGACGGCGATGCGCGTGCGTGCCCTCATCGTCCAGCCCGCCGAGGACGAGCCGCTCTCCGCCGGCGCCGCGACCGTCGTGCGCGGAACCGCC